>DATAQH010000263.1:0-5316 GCA_036264815.1 Candidatus Cybelea sp. | reverse complement strand
CGAATTCGACCCCACCTGGTGGAACGTTAAGCTATTAGCGCTGCTGCAGCTCGCGGACTCCGTTCGAATCCCGACGGCAAAGGCGCTGCGGCACCACCTCGAGAGTTAACGTCGGATACCCTCTCGATTTTGATAACCTTTTATCCCGATGACTCGGAGCCCCGTCCCCGGATAGCGTAGGCTTGTAACAATCGACCCGCCGCGAGCGTAGTGCGGAGTATGTTGCATGCGCTGTTGTTTGCGGTCGCGTTGACGCCCGCTCAGGTCGATTCCACCATCGCCGCCGCCGAGCGAGCCTTTCACGACTACGTGATTCCCGATGCCGGCGCAAAAGCCGAAACAGTGCTGAAAGCCAACGAGCCTTCGTATCGAAGAATCTCCGATCCGGACGCGCTCGTGAAGACGGTAAACGCCGATCTCTATGCGACGACGCACGACCGGCACGTTCGTTTGGAATATCCCTTCGACGCATCGCTCGCCGATAGCACGCCGACCGAGGCGGAGCAGGCTCGAGAGCGCCGCCTCGAGGCGTTCAGCAACTATTTCTTCTACGCGGTCCGCCGCTTGCCCGGAAACGTCGGCTACGTCGACTTTCGCAATTTCTCCGGCGAGGCGAGTGCGGCGCGGGCGATCGATGCAACGATGGCCTTCCTCGCCGATACCGATGCCCTGATCATCGACCTGCGCAAGAACGGCGGCGGCGACCCGCGGACTGCCGAGGCGCTCGAAGCGTACTTCTTTGCGCAGCCGCAGCAGATCACGTCGCTGATGGTGCGCGATCCGAAAAGCGGCGTGACCAGCGAGACGCAGCAGTATACCGCTGCCATGGTACCGGGCCAGCTCTATCTCAATAAGCCCGTTTACGTGCTGACGAGCGGTAAAACGTTCTCGTGCGCCGAGCAGTTCGCTTACGATTTGCACAATCTCAAGCGCGTGAAAATCGTCGGCGAAACGACCGGCGGCGCCGCAAATCCCGGCGGCTTCGAGTCGCTCGGCAACGGCTTCGGCATCTTCATTCCAACCGGCCGGGCGTATAGCCCGGTGACGAAAACGAACTGGGAAGGGACCGGCATTGCCCCGGACGTCTCAACGACTGCGCCCGAAGCGCTTCTGAAGGCGTACGAGCTTGCGTTGGCCCAAGTGAGAATGCGCGTGAAAGATCCGGAGATGATCGGCGCCGTCAATCGCGCCATCGCAAGTCCCGAGGCTATGCTGCAGTACTAGAAGCGAGCGCCGCATCGATGTGAAGCGCGCGCGTCAGCGCTGGCAACGCGACGTTGACGACTCCAGTGTCGAGCGTCGAGACGAAGAAGGAGAGGGACCCGGTCGCGACGGCGAGGCGTTCGCCCGAACGCATTGCCCAGCTTTACCCGCGCAGCGGTGTGATTACGCCGAGCGAGTACGCGTTTAGCAGCCCCGAGCGCGGGCGTTTCGCGGATGGAGGTCGAAGCCTCGATGAGGAGGGTGTAGACGATGAAGTTCTTCGGGTGGAACGCACGCGCAGTCATTGCGTGTCTCATCACAGTCAGTGTTGCCGGTTGTTCCGGCATGCAGCAGCCGGCGGGTACGAACGCAATGCCGGCTGCCCACGCGCTCGCCAAGCAGACGTTTTCCTTTGCCGGCTCGGAGCAGAGCTTTACGGTGCCCGCCGGCATTACGCAGGTGACGGTCGTGGCGAGCGGGGCGAGTGGTCCGAGCCGGTATAGGTATTCTCAAGGGGGCCTTGGCGGAAAGATCCGCGCGACATTTCCGGTTACCCCTGGCGAGAAGCTCGCGGTGTTCGTCGGCGGTGAGGGCGGATTGGGAGCCTACGGAACCGGCGGGAGCGGTGGATACAACGGCGGCGGACGCGGCGGCGACGCGTACGTCGGCGCCGTCGGCGGCGATGGGGGAGGCGGCGCCTCCGACGTGCGTGAAGGCGGCGACGGACTATCGAATCGCGTCGTCGTTGCCTCCGGCGGGGGCGGCGGCGGGGTGAACCAAAGCTTTTACGGTGGCGGCGCCGGAGGAACCGGCGGCGGAGCGATCGGCGGTGACGGCGTTAGCGGCCGCCCAGGCTCTGCTGAAGGCGGTGGCGGCACCGGCGGGACGCAGCACCAGGGCGGAAAGGGCGGCGTCGGAGGTACCCGCGGCGGCTCTTGGCAAGGCACGCACGGACGTCACGGCAAGCTGGGCGATGGCGGCCGTGGCGGCGACGGCGAGGTCCGAGGAGCGGGCGGCGGCGGCGGCGGTGCCGGCGGGGGATACTACGGCGGTGGAGGCGGCGGCTCCGGATCCGAGGCAACGAGCGGACAAGGCGGCGGCGGTGGTGGCGGCTCGTCGTTTGCCGAGAAGAAGGCGACGAGCGTAAAAGACATGGCCGGCCGAGGCCCAAACGGCAACGGCGTTATCGTTATTTCCTGGTAGTGGTTAGTGCCGAATCGTATCTAGCTCGCTTCGTCCCGCGCGCTTCGTCCAACGCTCGATCTCGGCCTCGAGGTTTAGCGGCCGAGTCGGCGCGGCACTTTCATACTCGGCCCAGTGCTCGCGCGGAACCATCCACATCACTTCGAATTCGTTGCCGTCGGGATCGTACGCGTAGATCGACTTCGTCGCACCGTGGTCGCTCGCGCCGCTGATCGCTCCGCGCTGCTGCAGCGCATCGCGGGCTTCGCGCAGCGATTCTATCTCATCGACTTCCCAAGCGAGGTGGTAAAGGCCGACCCCGCGTTCGTTGGGGGGCGGCGCGTTTGGGCCAACTCGCGCAAGGCCGAGATCGTGATGGTTCTCCGAGCCCGGCGCGCGCATGAACGCCATCACGTTTCCCATACGCGCGACGGTCTCGAAGCCGAGGACTGCGGTGTAGAACTCGAGGCTGCGGTCGACGTCGCGAACGCGCAGAACTGCGTGATTGAGCCTCAGAACTTTCATACTCTCTGTAAAACTTCTTTGCCGATTGCGGTTTCCCGACAGCTTCGCCTACTCTTCAAAGTTGAGAAGCCGAGCCCCGGGGCCTTCCTCGGCGAGCTCGTCGTAAGGATTCTGCAGCCAGCACTTGTTGAGCGAGAGACAACCGCAGCCGATGCATTGCCCCAACTGATCCCGCAGCGCCGCCAGGCGTTCGATCCGGTCGTCGAGGCTCTGCTTCCAGCGCTTTGATAGGGCGGTCCAGCTCCGCACGGAGACCGCGCGGTCCGCGGGAAGCGTATCGAGCATGTCGCGGATCTCCGCCAGCGATATGCCCGCGCGCTGCCCGATCTTGATGACCGCCAGGCGGCGAAGCTCGGCGCGCGCGAAGCGGCGCTGGTTGCCGTCGCTGCGGGTGCTGCGAATCAGACCTCTGCGCTCCCAGAAGTGAATGGTGGAAACCGGCAAGCCGCTTCGTTCGGCGATTTCTCCGACGGTAAGGTAGTCCATCTCTTGACCTCAACTATGGTTGAGGTTGTAGACTCGTCCTCGTTATGGAATGGTTTCAATCAGGGCACGTAACGATCGTCACCGGCGGCTCGCGCGGGCTCGGGAAGGCGCTCGCTCGCGAACTTCTTCTCAAGGGGCTGAGCGTCATCATCGACGGTCGCGATCCCGTCGAGCTCGAACGGGCGCGCCGGGAACTCATGCAGTCGGGCGACGTCGTAGCGATCGCCGGCGACGTGGCCGATTCCGGCCACGCGCACGCGCTGATTGCGGCGGCCGAGCGCTACGGCCGGCTCGACCTGCTCGTAAATAACGCCTCGACCCTCGGAAAGACGCCGCTGCCTGCGATCGACCAGCTCGACCGTCCCACCTTCGACGCGCTCTTTGCAATCAACGTTTTCGCGCCGATTCATCTCACGCAGCACGCGCTTAAACTGATGGCTCGATCTGAAGTCAGCACGATCGTGAACGTGACCTCGGATGCCGGCGCGGAAGCTTATCCCACCTGGGGCGGCTACGGTGCGACGAAGGCCGCGCTCGAGCATGTATCGCGCGTGCTCGCAGCCGAACTCGCGGGGCGCTCGACTCGCGTGCTCGTCTTCGATCCGGGCGATATGAATACCGCGATGCATCGCGATGCGATTCCCGACGCCGACCCAAACCAGCTGCGGGACCCCGCCGACTCTACCCGCGCGCTGCTGCGCGCCATCGCGGAGATGGACGGCGGCTACGCGCGGGTTCGCGCTTCGGATCTCGTACCCGCGTGACCGCTGCGCAAGCGCTAAGCGGCCTCATCGAGGCGACCGAGCCGCCGGAGCATCGGGGCATCGCGCGCGATGCGGTAAAAATGCTGGTAACCGATCGCCGTACCCGCTCGCAATCGCACGCGCGGCTCTACGATCTGCCCTCGCTCTTACGGGCGAGCGATCTTCTCGTCGTCAACGATTCGGCGACGATGCCGGCGGCGCTCCTGGCGCTCCGGCCCGACGGCAGCGCCGTTTCGCTGCACGTCAGCACGAAGATCGACGCACGTCTGTGGATGGTAGAACCGCGCGCGCCGGTCGTAGCCGGTGAAGTGCTCGCGCTCCCAGGCCGAGCGACGGCGACGATGCTCGCGCCGGCCGAGCCGCACCGGCCGCGCTTGTGGTATGCAACGTTCGCGCTCGACGCACCGATGGAGCGATACCTCGCTGAGTTTGGCGCGCCGATTGCCTATGCATACGTCGATCGCCGCTTTGCGCTTGCCGATTATCAGACGCTCTTCGCGCGTAACCCCGGATCTTCCGAGATGCCGTCGGCCGCTCGGCCTTTTACGCCGCGGGTCGTCGCCCGCTTACACGATCGCGGCGTCGAGCTGGCCGCGGTCACGCTGCACTGCGGCGTCGCAAGCTTCGAGGCACCGGAGCGGCCCGGAACGGAACGCTTCATCGTGCCCGTCGAAACGGCGGCGCGCGTGAATTCCGCGCGGCGCGACGGACGACGCGTCATCGCCGTCGGGACGACGGTCGTCCGTGCTTTGGAGAGCGCGGCGACCGAAGAAGGCGTCATCGCTTCTGCGGGCTGGACTGATCTCTTCCTCGACGCCACCTACCGCCCGCGTGCGGTCGATGCGCTGCTCTCAGGCTTTCACGGTCCCGGCGCGACGCATCTCGATATGCTGCGCGCCTTCGTCGACGCCGAGTTACTCGAATCGTCCTATTGCGAGGCCGGCGAACACGGCTATTTCTACCACGAGTTTGGCGACGTGCATCTAATCCTCTAACGCTCGCACGTCACTACAATCGTGAGCCCGTCGAAGGGCGTTCGGAAGTGTCACATCTGAGCCCGTCGAAGGGTGACAACGTATCATAAATCGATGAAGTAAAAGACCTCCGGGTCGCCCGGGTCGAGGTCGACTTCGCCTGCTCGAACGTAGCCGCGCCG
>DATAQH010000256.1:0-8107 GCA_036264815.1 Candidatus Cybelea sp. | reverse complement strand
CCCCTTTCGTATGCTGCAGGCTCGGCTCCAGCGCAAAGTCGTGCAGGATTCGCTGCGTTCGGAGGTTCCGATCTCATACGCCGTTTTCGACGTGCTCGCGTACGATGGCGAACTGCTGATCGACGAACCGCTGATCGCGCGCCGAGAGCGGCTCGCCGCGCTCGAGCTGCCGCCCGCGTTCGCGAGAATTGCGCCGTACGACGTCGTGCGCGAGCCGGAGGCCGCCGAAATCAACGCGCGCTTCGACGCGGCTCGCGCCCGCGGGAACGAAGGCCTCGTGCTCAAGCGCGCGGACGCCCCGTATCTTCCCGGCCGCCGCGGCAAGTGGTGGCTCAAGCTCAAACGCGAGCTGGCGACGCTCGACGCCGTCGTCGTCGCGGTCGAATGGGGACACGGCAAACGCTCCGGTGTGCTCTCCGACTACACGTTTGCGGTGCGCGGCGACGACGGGCAGCCGGTCGTCATCGGAAAAGCATACTCCGGATTGACCGACGCGGAGATCGCCGGACTGACGCCGTGGTTTCTCGCTCACCGGCTCTCGCCGCATCGGCGCCGGGCAAAGGCGCGGGCGTCAGAGATCCCAGTCGAGCCGGCGATCGTCCTCGAGGTCGCGTTCGACGTCATTGCGCGCAGCGAACTGCACGAAAGCGGGTTCAGCCTCCGCTTTCCGCGGATCGTTCGCATTCGCGACGACAAGCCGCCGGAGGATATCGACACGCTCGAGCGCGTCCGCGAAATCTACGCAGAAATGCTCGCGAGAGAGGGGTTCGGATGAGAAGGTGCGCCGCAGGAGCGAGCGAACGCAAGCCCTACTCGAGGTAGTCAAAGATATGGAGGTCGCCTATGCCTCTCTCTAAACGACTCGCAGCAGAACTCATCGGTACGTTTTGGCTCGTCCTCGGCGGATGCGGCAGCGCCGTACTCGCGGCGGCCTTTCCTAATCTCGGCATCGGATTTGCCGGCGTGGCGCTGGCCTTCGGGCTCACGCTCCTCACGATGGCCTTCGCGATCGGCGGCATTTCGGGGTGTCACATCAATCCCGCCGTGACCGTCGGGCTCTGGGCGGCTCGCCGCTTTCCCGGAAAAGACGTCATTTGGTACATCGTCGCGCAGGTGATCGGCGGCGTCATCGCCGGCGGCGTTCTCTATATCATCGCCAGCGGCCAGGCCGGGTTTACCACGGCGAACGGCTTTGCGTCAAACGGTTACGGCGATCACTCGCCGGGCCACTTCTCACTGCTCGCGTGCGCCGTCTGCGAACTCGTGATGACGGGCATGTTCATCTTCATCATCGCCGGGTCGACGGCCAAACGCGTCATCGCCGGATTTGCGCCCATTCCGATCGGGCTCGCGCTGACGCTCATCCACTTGATCAGCATTCCGGTGACGAACACCTCGGTGAATCCGGCGCGGTCCACCGCCGTCGCGGTCTACGTGGGCGGCTGGGCGATCGCGCAGCTCTGGCTCTTCTGGGTAGCGCCGATCGTCGGGGGCGCCATCGGCGGCAAGCTCTACGACTCGCTCTTTGGGTCCGAGGCCTAAAGCGGGGGGCTCAGCCGGACTCCACGGTATTCGCGTGCGCGTGCGTGGTTCGGCCCACGACACGTCAACTGAGCGGCGCGGCTAACCGTCGTTTCGACGGTAACGATCGATGCGCGGGCGCGATCGATGACCTCCACTTCGGCGCGGTCGTTTTCGAGCCAACGAACGGAGGCCACCGTTAGTGCGTCTCGCTCCACGATGTTGAGTTGTCGATGCGCGAACGCGAGCGCTGCCTGTGCCACGGGTGTGAGGCCGATGCGGCCGCGCAGCGCGGAGAGCAGCAGCTCGCCGGCATCCGCGCGCTCGACGATTTCCGGTGCGAGTTGCGCCGGAACGCGCCCGTAGAGTTCGCCCGTCGGTAAGATCAAGAGGTTGGCCGCAAAACGGTCGCCGCTCAGATGAGTCGTTTCCCATACGCGCCCGGGTCGGATCTGCTGCAGCGCTTGCGCGACCGGTCTGCCGCGCAGCGCGCAGCACGCATCATGCCGTCCGTGCGTGCAGACTAGAAACAGCGGCGCCGAATCGATCGCGACGGGCTTACGGTGTGGGCCCCCCGTTTCAAGTTCCGTGGCGAACTCTCCCAACTCGGGCACGCGCCACCACGTCGTCGCAGCGGGGTTGCTGCGCGTGTCGGCGATCGCTACGTCGTAGCCGTCGGCCGTCGGGGCGGCGTGTTTACCTGGACGTCGAATCGCCTGCAGACGCATGCCCGCATCGGCGGCGGCAGCCTCGATGCGGCGCGCCACCTCCGGGTCGCATCGGCTCTCGACTAATCCGCGCGGTCCCCACGCTCCTGGCTGATGAACGAGGAGCACGCGCGTCTGCGGCGGGGCCGTGCCGATCATCGGATCGCCGCGCGTCTCGGCCGCGACGGCACAGCGAAATGCCGAACCGTTCGTCACACGGGGACGAGGACGCCGGCGCGCAACAGTTTGGAAAGAAGGGCCATTCCCTGCTCGATGTCGATGCCCGGCAGCTCGGCCGCCGAGATCGAAGAGCTGGAGGTTGCCACACGCGCGGCCTCGCCAAAAATCGCCGGTAACGTAATTTCTCGTTCCGGTAACGCGATGACGACCTGCTCGCCGCCGTCCTGCACCAGCACGCGCAGTCCGGGCCGGAGGCGTACGCGGCGCTCCGGGGCGAGTTCGGTCGACGCGGCAATTTGATCGAACGGTGCCAGCGCGGCCGGCCGCATCGCCGACGCGAGATATCTCGCGATTCCGCTCGCCGCGGTTTTGCGATCCAGACCGTCGATCGCGGTCCGAAGCGCCGCGATCGTCGCAGCGAAATCTGATTCAAGGGCCTTTTCGTCGCAGAGATTCACACCGATCGGCAGCGACCGGCGTAACTCCGCATCGTCGCAGAGCGAGGCGAACGCGTGCTCGGCGAGCATTCGCCGGGTGACCGGATGGACGCCGATGGTCAGGTGGCCAGAAATTTCGTCCAGCGACGTCGCCGCGTGGATGTACCCCCGGGGTAAGTACAGCACGTCGCCGCGTTCGAGAATGCGATCGATGAGCGGCCTCTGCGCGGCGCGAGCCTCGACCGCCGCTCTTCGTTCCTGCCACGGCTGGTCGCGCCGCGGAGCGTTCAGTACCGGCTCGTAAATTCGCCAGTGCTTGCGGCCGGCGAACTGAAGCACGAATACGTCGTGGACGTCGTAGTGCGGCGCGAACCCGGTGTTCTGCGATGGCGTTACATATGCATTGGCTTGGACGGGATGTCCCAGCTGCGCCGAAAGCTCGCGAGCAAAGGTTTGGATAGGGAACCACGTTCGGTGCAGAGCTTGCAGCACGAGCGTCGCGCCGGCCTCGAACTCTACGAGCACTCTGTCGTCGGCGATTTGATCGGAGATCTCCGCTCCAGCGCCGGCACTGCGCGTAAAGCGGGACGACGATACGAGCTCGCCGTCCCTGCTCATCCGCACGAAGGGCGTGCGCAGCCCTCGCTGCGATACTAGCTCGTCGACCGCACCAAGCGACAGCAAATCGTCGAAGCCGCCGCCGGGAAGCTGCGCTGCCGCTGCAAACAGCGGGGCCGCATCCCAGTGCCGCGCGGCGAACTCCTCGAGCTGGAGTCCGGTGATGCGGTAGAGCGGATCAGCGATTGGCCCCGCCGTCAGCGCCGCCGTCGGCACCCCCATCGTGAACCCCCGGTTTACCGGACGCGCCGCCGTCGGCCGGGCCCTCCGCGCCGCCGTCTGCGCCGCCATCGGCACCGCCGTCGTGAACTCCCGGCTTACCGGATGCGCCGCCGTCGGCCGGCCCCTCGGCACCGCCGTCTGCGCCGCCATCGGCACCGCCGTCGTGAACCCCCGGCCTTCCCGAAGCACCGCCGTCGGCCGGCCCTTCTCTGCTGGATTGATCGTCTTCAAACATCGCGTGACTCCTATTTCAAGAGTTATAGTGATCGAAAAAGTTTACTTTTTCTAGCTTGCCCACCGGAGCCGACCGCAAAACTGGCGGATGCGGACTCGGATTGACGTGTCGGCGCCGTGCCCTTAAGGGAACGCGTTGGGGGTTGCGATGTGCTCGGGGCGCACGCCGACGCCGATCAACCGCGCGGGAAGGCGACGGAGGAGCGGAAACTCGTCGAAGAGGCGCACGGCCAGGGGAGGCCGCGTAATCTGTGCGCCATGTAAGAGCGGATCGATCGCGCGGTTTTGAATGAAGATCTGAAAGTCTTGGGTGATCTTCGTCGGAAACATGCGGCGGTCTTGGACTCGCTGCAAGTCGTCGTCGCTCGGGGCGTCTCCCGCGGCCAGCGCCGGCGCAAGAATATTGGCCGTCGCGACCGCGTCTTGAATCGCGAGATTGATCCCGACGCCGCCGATCGGCGACATCGCGTGCGCGGAGTCACCGATACAGAGCAGCCCAGGTTTGTGCCAGTGCTCGAGGCGGTCGATGCGCACCTCGAGCATCGAGACCTTCGACCAATCGTCGATCTCGGCGACGCGGTCGGAGAAAAACGGCGCAACCTCTACGATCGATTGCTGCAGCGCTTCGATGCCCTTGCTTTTGAGCGCGTCGTACGAGCCTTTGGCGATGATGTACGCGCACTGCCAGTAGTCGCCGCGGTCGAGTGTGACCAGCAAGTGCCCGGTGATCAGCCTTCCCAGTGCCGCCGTCGGATCGCTGGGGCTTTTGGATATGCGCATCCACAGAACGTCCATCGGGGCGCCGAGGTTATCGACGCTCAGGCCCGCCAGCCCGCGCACGGTCGAATGGCGCCCGTCCGTGCCGGCGACGAGCTTCGCTTCGATCTCGTACTCTCCGTCGGGTCCCGTCGCTCGCACTCCCGCCGTCCGGCCCTCTCGCTCGACCAGTCCCGTTCCGGCGGTCTTCATCAGCAAGTGGAACGTCGGATAGCGTTTTGCCTGCGCCGCAAGAAAGTTGAGAAAGTCCCACTGCGGCATCATTCCCACAAACTTACAGTGCGTGCGCAGATGCGAAAAGTCTGCGACCGCAACGTTCTCGCCCGCGATGCTAGCCCCGACGGCAGCAAACTCGTTGTGCGGCAGCGCTAAGAATTCTTCGAGCCAGCCCAGCTCGTAGAGTAGATCCAGCGTCGACGGGTGGATCGTGTCGCCGCGAAAATCGCGAAAGAAGTCCGGGTATTTTTCAAGCACGACGACGTCGACGCCGGCGCGCGCGAGCAGCACGCCGAGCATCATGCCGCAGGGGCCTCCGCCGACGATGCAGACGCTCGTAGATATTCGCTGGGCCGAGCTCATGCGACGATATTGACTAGTTTGCCGGGGACGTAGATCTGTTTACGCACGGGCTTCCCTTCGAGATGAGCGACGACGTTGGGCTCTTCGAGAGCGAGCGCCAATGCCCGCTCGCGAGCGATCGATGCGTGCACCTGAATGCGGGCACGAACCTTTCCGTTCACCTGAACGACGAGCGTGACCTCGTCGAGCGCGAGCGCCCGTTCGTCGGGTTCGAGGTACGATTCCGTGTGCACGGATCCGCGGAAGCCGAGCCGTTCCCACAGCTCTTCGGCGATGTGGGGCGCGAACGGCGCGATGAGGATCGGCATCGTCCGCACGGCGTACAGGAGCGCCGGCGAATCGGGCCGCGTACCGGCCGCGGCCGTCATCGCATTTACGAGCTCGTCGAGTTTCGCGATCGTCGTGTTGTAGTGGAAACGCCGCGACAGCGTCTCTTCGACGGCCGACTTTGCCACGAGATGGACGGCGCGCAGCAGCGCCTTGTCGTCGGGCGATTCGGCCGGCGGGAGTGCGCGGCCGCTTTCGCCGCGCGCGGGCGCGGCGCGTTCCGAAAAGGGACGGCAGGCTCGCCAGATCCGATGCAGCAAGCGGACGCGGCCGTTGATTCCTTCGTCGGTCCAGTCGCTCGTGTCTTCAGGCGGCGTCACGTAGAGCAGAAAGAGCCGCATCGCGTCGACCCCAGTTCTCTCCGCGGTTTCGTCGATACCGACGACGTTTCCGCGAGACTTCGACATCTTCTCGCCGTCGCGCAGCACCATGCCCTGGTGAAAGAGATGCGCGAAGGGCTCGTTGGAGCCTTCGACCCAACCTCGATCGTGAAAGAACTTGTAAAAGAAGCGTGAGTAGAGCAGGTGGAGCACGGTGTGTTCCGCGCCGCCGATGTACTGATCGACGTTCATCCACTGCTGCGCCCGCGCGAGAGACCACGGCAACTGGTCGTTGTGCGGATCGAGATAGCGCAGATAATACCAGGAGGTGTCGAAGAAGGTGTCCATCGTATCGCTTTCGCGCCGTGCGGGTTCCCCGCACGACGGACACGTCGCTTCGACGAACTCTGCGACGGAGGCGAGCGGCGAGCCCTCGCCGCCCAAGCGCACCCCGGCCGGCAAAAGCACGGGCAAATCTTCGTCGGGAACCGGAACCTGGCCGCAGCGCGGGCAGTACACGATCGGAATCGGTGTTCCCCAATAACGCTGACGTGAGATCAACCAGTCGCGCAGCTTGTAGTTAATGCTGCGTTTGCCGATCCCGAGCGTCTCGAGCCGCGTGGCAATCGCCTCGCGGGCGCGCTCGCTCGACATTTCGCTGAAATCGTCGCTGGCGATAAGGCGCCCGTCTTCGACGAAGGCTCGATCTCGTACGGCTTCGGTTTCATCCGGGGGAACGATGACGGTAACGACCGGGAGCGCGTGTTTTCGCGCAAACTCGAAGTCGCGTTCGTCGTGCGCCGGAACGCCCATGACCGCGCCGGTTCCGTAATCGGCGAGGACGTAGCTGGTAACCCAGATCGGAACGCGTTCGCGAGAGAGCGGATGAATGGCATAGGCACCGGTAAAGATGCCGCGTTTTTCCATGAGACTCGTGCGCTCGAGCTCGGATTTCGACTTCAGGCTCTCGGCGAAGGCGGCGATCTGCGCGCTGTGCTCGGCCGAAACGATCCTCTCGAGCGCGGCTACGATCGGATGTTCCGCGGCCAGCGCCAAAAACGTGACGCCGTAGACGGTGTCGAGGCGCGTCGTGAAGACCTCGATGCCGGCGTCGAGACCCTCGACGGCAAAGGCAAACGTCGCACCCTCGCTGCGCCCGATCCAGTTGCGCTGCATCGTGCGCGTGCGATCCGGCCAGCCCGGCAACTTGTCGAGGTCTTCCAATAGACGGTCGGCGTACGCGGTTATGCGCAGAAACCACTGCGAAAGGTTGCGCCGTTCGACGAGGTGGCCGCAGCGCCAGCAGCGTCCGTCTTGGACTTGCTCGTTGGCGAGCACCGTTTGATCCTGCGGGCACCAGTTGACCGGTGCCTCGCGCTTGTACGCCAGGCCGCGTTCGTAAAGGCGCAAAAACAGCCACTGATTCCAGCGATAGAATTCGGGCTCGCAGGTCGCAATTTCGCGCGACCAGTCGTAGCTCGTTCCCATCAAGCGAATCTGGCGGCGCATATTGAGGATGTTTTCGGTGGTCCACGCCGCCGGATCCGCGCCGCGCGCGATCGCCGCGTTTTCGGCAGGCAAGCCGAAGGCATCCCACCCCATCGGATGCAGGACGTTGTAGCCGAGCATCCGCATCATGCGCGCGACCGCGTCGCCGATCGAATAGTTCTTCGCGTGGCCGATGTGCAGATCGCCGGAGGGATACGGCAGCATCTCCATCGCGTAGTACTTGGGCTTCTCGCTCTCGTTTGGTGCGCGATAGGACGCATCGCGCTCCCAGCGTGACTGCCACTTATGTTCGATCGAGGCGAAATCGTAGCTCTCGGCCATGAAGAGCATCGTACACGCTCCGGTAGGCGCGCCGCTACCCTTTGCAAGGCACGGCGCCGTCGTGATGGAGGGCCATGATCCTACGAATTACGCTCGCCGCGGCGGTCGTCGCGGCCGTGGCTTTCGCTTTTCACCACCCAGCGCCGCGCAGCGCAATCGAGACGGCTGCCCTCCCCGCGTCACCCGCGAGCGCGCCTCCTTTTGCCGATCCCCGTCGGGCGGACCGGCCGCGCCACCCCGCGCAACGCGGCGACCTGGTCGTCTACGTTGCGGGCGCCGTACGCCGGCCGGGCCTCTACTATCTGCAGCGTGGCGACCGCTATGCGCGAGCGGTCGAACTGGCGTGTGGCCTGAG
>DATAQH010000250.1:0-2188 GCA_036264815.1 Candidatus Cybelea sp. | reverse complement strand
TCTTTAAAAGCGGAAAACAATTCTTCAGCCATCGCGGATGCGTTCTCAAACGCAACGGGCGCTCCTATCTATGATGAGCAACCTAAGGCTCGCTTGCAATGCAGTAATGAGGCTCCGACAGAGCGGCGCGCTGCATGACACGTGACGCTTGACTCGAATCTTTCGCGGCGTATGTTCACAACACGCCGCCGTTTTCTCACCGCATTGGGGAGCGCGGGCGCGGCCCTCATTTCGGCTGGCCCGCTCGAGCGCGCGAACGCTGCAGCAAACCGAACGACGCTCATCGTGACGACTTCGACGGTCGAGGTTGCGGGACGGACGGTCGAGCGCCTTGATATCCTCCAACCTAACGGCACGCGCGGCATCGAGACGGTCTTAGGTGCGCGCTTTCGCGTGCAGCTCGTTAACCGCATTAGGAGACCGACCCTCATTCATTGGCACGGCCTCACGCCGCCACCCCACCAAGACGGCGTCCCGATCGTTTCGCAGCCTGCACTTCAATCGGGCCGAACCTACGAGTATGATTTTCCGCTAACGGAATCCGGTACTTACTGGATGCACTCGCACGAAGGTCTGCAGGAGCAAAGCCTGCTGTCCGCTCCACTCATCATCGCCGATCCTGCCGACGAACGCCGCGACGAGCAGCAGATCGTCGCCGAAATCGCCGACTTCAGCTTTACCGACCCGGACCAAATCTACGCAAGCCTCCGCAAACCCAAGCCGGCGGAGGGCGCCGCAGCGGACACCTCTATGAAGCCGGATGTGAACGACGTTAGCTACGACGCCTTTCTCGTAAACCGCCGGCCAATCGAAAATCCGGAGCTCTTCCGCATCGAGCCGCGCGCGAAAGTACGGCTGCGCATTATCAACAGCGGAGCCTCGACAAACTTCACGATCGACCTCGGCTCGCTTCGCGGAACGCTCTTCGCCGTTGACGGCCGGCCGATCGCGCCGGTAACCGCGAGCCGCTTTCCGATTGGGATTGCGAACCGCTGCGATATCCGTCTCGAGACGCCCGGGCCGGGCGTCTATCCGATCTTCGCCGTCCGCGAAGCAGACAGCGCCCGGGGCGCCTTCGTCCTCGCTTCACGCGGCACGACGGTTCCGAAGTATCCCGCGAACGGCCCCTATTCCTCGGGGCTGGTCACGCTCGCGCTCGAACGCCAGCTCCGCGCTGCGAATCCGCTGCCGGCGCGTCCGGTCGACCGGCACCTCGCCATCGACCTTACCGGTGACATGTCGAAGTACGCCTGGACGATCGACAACGTCGCCTGGACCGATGCGCTGGCCGAATCCGGGAGGTTTCCCTATCTGCCGGTGAAGCGCGGCGAGCGCGTCGAGATCGCGATGCGCAACAAAACGATGATGAGCCATCCGATGCACCTGCACGGCCATACGTTCCAAATCGTCGAGATCAATGGGGCGCGCTTCCCCGGTGCGATGCGCGACACAATTCTCGTCACGCCGCGCGACAGCGTCACCATCGCATTCGACGCGAACAATCCCGGCTGGTGGTTCTACCACTGCCACAACCTCTACCACCTCGCGGCGGGCATGGCGACCTCCGTGAAATATGTCTAAGCTCCTCCTGCTCGCGGCGATCGGTTTACTGGCCACGACTCCAGCGCCGGCGCGTATGGAGTCGTGCACGATCGTCCCTAAGACGATGGACCACCGCGTCACCCCTCACGAGATGATCCGCGTCTCCTTCATGATCACCGGCAACGTCCCAGCCGACATCGTGCGCTTCACCGCGCTCGCGCCGGGCGGCGACTACAACGAGTTCACTGCCCGCGGCAATTTCGCGAGGACCGTGATGATCTCCGATCGCGAGCTGGAAGCCGACGAGCACGACGCGGAAACGGAGGCCGTTCGCCCGCTCCCACACGGCGTCGACTGCGCGCTTACCCACATCCACTTCGTCGACGGCTCCTCCTGGAGCGGTGAAAGGCCCTAGCTTTTCGCTTGAATCAAACGGCGATACTCGTAAAGGCCTGGCGCACTTGGGGTAGGCATCGGGCACCTTCGATTCGAGGACCGGCCTAAGGTTCGCTCGGGCTGGCCCCGATAAAATATTCAGGTGAAGGTGCGCGCCACGGCCTAAGCACGCCCCTCGCTGGGAAGGAATTATGTCAACCATTACTTGCGCCCTTAGAGAGCGGGCGCTGCGCCTTTGCACGGCAAGCCT
>DATAQH010000245.1:0-4195 GCA_036264815.1 Candidatus Cybelea sp. | reverse complement strand
ACCGGTGTGGACCCGCGGTACCGCGGGCGCCGCGGTCACGGTCCGCCGAAACGCCGTTGCCGGCGCTGATATTCCGCTACGGCACGCGCAAGATCGTCGCGCCCGAAATCGGGCCAGTACACGTCGGTCATGACGAGTTCGGTGTACGCCGCTTGATAGAGCAAAAAGTTCGAAAGCCGCCGCTCGCCGCCTGGACGAATCAGGAGGTCGAGGTCGGGGAGTCCGGCCGTATATAAGTATTTGCGGATCAGATCGCCGTCGACCGCATCGGGCTGCAGCGCCCCGTCCGCGACGTCGCGGGCAATAGCGGCGACCGCGCGCTCGAGCTCCGCGTGCGAGCTGTAGTTAACCGCCATATTGAGGAGCAGCCCGGTGTTGTGCGCGGTTTCCGCCTGCAAGTCCGCAAGGGCCGCGCGCGGTGCCGGCGGGAGCGACTCCCAATCTCCCATCACCTGCACGCGCACGTTATTCCGCCGCAGCTCGAGCAGCTCGGTACGCGCAAAGTGAACGCACAAATCGAAGAGCAGCGAGATCTCCTTGGCGGCGCGGCTCCAGTTCTCGGTCGAGAAGCCGTAGACGGTCAGCACCGAGATCCCCATATCCGATGCGGCGCGCGTGACGTGACGCAGCGCGACCATCCCGCGCCGATGGCCCTCGATGGCCGGAAGACCGCGCTCCTTCGCCCAGCGCCGGTTCCCGTCCATGATGATCGCCACGTGGCGCGGCGGCGGCCCCCCCGAAACCGACGGCGAAGCGGTTTGCGCGAGTGAGATCGTCATAGCTGGAGGTACGACTCGTAGCCGGCCGTCACGTCCGCGGAACCGTCGTCGCGAACGTTTATGCGAAGCACGCGCAGCGCGCCGGCGCCGATCCACGCTCCCGCGGGGGAGAGGACCGCCAACCGTACGCGCCGAGCACCAAGCGCGCGGCGGGCCTCCACCTCCGGCATCAATATTAGGTCCTCGCTCACACTTCCATGATCTCTTTTTCTTTGGCGACGACCAGCGCGTCGATCTCCTTGACGTATTTGTCGGTCAGCCGCTGGAGCGACTCTTGCAGCCGCTTGTTGTCGTCCTCGGTAATCGCAGAAGATTTGAGCTGCCCTTTCAGATCGTCGTGCGCGTGATGCCGCACGTTACGAACCGCTACCCGGCCGTCCTCCGCCTTCTTCTTAATGAGCTTTGCCAGGTCTTTGCGCCGTTCTTCGTTGAGCGGCGGGATCACCAAGCGGACGGAGGTGCCATCGACGTTGGGCGTCAGGCCGAGATCGCTCTTCTCGACCGCCTTGCGAATCTCAGGCACGACCCCTTTGTCCCACGCGGAGATCAGAAGCGTACGAGAATCGGGCGTCGACACTCCGGCGACTTGCTTGAGCGGCACCGGCTGGCCGTAGGCCTCCACGACGAGCCGGTCGAGCAGCGCCGGCGACGCTCGACCAGTACGAATAGAGGCAAACTCGCCACGCGTCGCCTCGACGCACTTGTGCATCTTATCTTCGACCTCTTTGAAGTTCGGATCGGGCATCTTCCTAGCTCCTTCCACCGACCTGGGCCGGTTGCCGCCCAACGTACGTGCCGATCGCTTCGCCCCAGATGACCCGCCGGATATTTCCCGGGACCGCCATGTCGAAGACGATGACCGGAAGCGCGTTGTCCATGCAGAGCGCCATCGAGGTCGAGTCCATTACTTCGAGACCGCGCTGGAGGACGTCCATGTAGTCGATGCGCTCGAAACGCGTCGCCAGCGGATCCTTCTTCGGATCGGCAGAGTAGATGCCGTCCACTTTCGTGGCCTTGAGGATCGCTTCGGCGTTCACTTCAACGGCGCGCAGCGCCGCAGTCGTGTCCGTCGTAAAGTACGGATTGCCCGTTCCGGCAGCGAAGATGACCACGCGGCCCTTCTCCAAGTGGCGAATCGCGCGCCGCCGAATGTATGGTTCGGCGATTTGATGCATCGCGATCGCGGTCTGCACGCGCGAAGCGACGCCGATACGCTCGAGCGCGTCTTGGAGTGCAAGCGCGTTGATGACCGTGGCCAGCATCCCCATGTAGTCGGCGGTCGCGCGCTCCATGCCGGCCTCTTCGTGCACCTTGCCGCGCCAAATGTTCCCGCCCCCGACGACGATCGCGATCGAGACGCCGTCGTGGCTGACGTCGGCGATCTGCTCGGCCATCAAGTGAGTCCTTTGAACGTCTACGCTGTTGGCGGGTCCGGTAAAGGCCTCACCCGAGATCTTGAGGAGGACGCGGGAGAATCGCGGCCGGTCGGATTCAGTCACCGAGTGTATATCGGGTGAAGCGCCTGACTTTGATCTTTTCGCCCAGCGCGCCGATCGAGCGATGCAGCAGATCGCCGATGCTCAGCGAGTCGTCCTTGACGAACGCCTGATCGAGCAAGCAGTGCTCCTCGAACCACTTGTTGAGCTTTCCTTGGACGATCTTCTCGCCGACTTCGGGAGGTTTGCCGGCAGGAATTGCGGCCTTGAACTCTTCGCGCAGCCGATCGACGACCTCAACCGGAACGCTCTGGCGATCGAGGTACTGCGGCGACATCGCCGCGACGTGCATCGCGATGTCGCGCGAAAGTTCGGCGAACTTCGGATTGCGCGCGACGAAGTCGGTTTCGCTGTTCACCTCGACAAGGACGCCGATCTTTCCGCCGGCGTGAACGTAGCTGGTTATCATGCCTTCGTTGGCGACGCGCTCGGCTTTTTTGGCCGCCTGCGCCGCGCCGCGCTCGAGGAGCACCGTTTTCGCGCGTTCGAAGTCGCCGGCCGCGTCCACGAGCGCCTGGCGGCAGTCCATCATCGGCGCGCTGGTCGCTTCACGGAGCGATTTGATCTCGTCGGCTTTGGGTTGATAGGAAATCAACGTGCCGCCTCCGCCATCGTCGGGGCCGCTTCGTCGCCGTACGACGGCGCGGGTTCCTCGTAGGTTCCTTGATCGTAGGCGCTCTCGCTCTCCGTCTTGCCCTCGATGATCGCGTCGGCGATCTTGCCGACCATCAGCTTGACGGCGCGGATCGCGTCGTCGTTGCCGGGAATCGGATAGTCGATCTCGTCGGGATCGCAGTTCGTGTCGATCACCGCGATGATCGGGATCTTCAGCTTGCGGGCTTCGAGTACGGCGATGCGTTCTTTCTTCGGATCCACCACGAAGAGTGCATCCGGCAGGCGATGCATGTCTTTGATGCCGCCGAGGAAACGCTCCAAGCGGTTCATCTCGTCTTGAAGGTTCGCGACCTCTTTCTTGGGCAGGCGTTCGAAGTCGCCCTGAAGCTTCATATTCTCGAGTTCGCGCAAACGGGCGATCCGCTTCTGAATCGTCGAGAAGTTCGTCAGGGTGCCTCCCAACCAGCGCTGGTTGATGAAATACGTGCCCGCGCGTTCGGCCTCTTCGCGGACGACGTCCTGTGCCTGCTTCTTGGTGCCGACGAAGAGGATGACCCGGCCCGCGCGCGCGAGATCCTTGACGGCCTCGTAGGTCTCCCGCAGCTTCTGGACGGTCAGCGCGAGGTCGATGATGTAAATTCCGTTGCGCTCTTGGAAGATGTACGGCTTCATCTTCGGGTTCCAGCGGCGGGTCTGGTGTCCGAAATGGACGCCCGCCTCCAGAAGCTCGCGCATGGTGACGACGCTCATGAGGTAACCTTTCTGGCTCCCGACCTCCGCCCATCCTGGCCGGGGGTACTCTTTGGAGCCATAGACACCCAGCCTCCCTGCCGGGTGGAGTAAAGGACAACCGCGCGATTATAGCATGCGAATCGCGCGGCTCCTAGGAGTCTGTCGGGTTATGCCCATTTTCGGATTTCTAGCCGAATTTTGCTCGCTGGGTTTATGGCCGGGCTTCGTAGATCAGGTTGAACGGCGTCTCTGAGGCCCGCCGGAAGTGCGAAAAACCGGCCTTGGTCGCGACCTTGCGCATCGCCCCCTCGCCTGCTTGGGCCCCCATCGCCAATCCGACCTCTTGAGCGAGCGATGCCGGCGTACAGAGCATGGTCGAGGCGCCGTAAAAGATCCGGCCAATCGGATTGAGGTTCTGCTCCAGCGCATCTCCGGCGTAGGGCTCGACGATCATCAGCGTGCCGTTGGCCTTGAGCGCGCGGCGCACGTTGGCAAGTACGCCGACGGGATCGCCCATGTCGTGGACGCAATCGAAGCAGCAGATCAGGTCGAACTGCCCCTTCGGCATCGTCT
>DATAQH010000228.1:0-7857 GCA_036264815.1 Candidatus Cybelea sp. | reverse complement strand
CTGATGCCGGCGATCGAAGGGCACATCGCGGCGACCGCGCCGAGTCTAGGCAATCGATTCGACCCGCACTACGTCGGCTGGAACTTGGACTACAGCGATCTCGATCGCGTCAAGGAATGGAAGCGGGAGTTCGACTCGCTGCTCGCCGCCGATACGCTGCCCCAGCTCGAGTACGTGTGGCTTCCCAACGACCACACCGCCGGAACGCGAGCCGGAAAGCTGACGCCGGCCGCGTACATCGCAACCAACGACTACGCCGTCGGACAGATCGTGGACGCGATTTCACACTCGAAGGTTTGGGCCTCCAGCGCGATCTTCATCACCGAGGACGACGCCCAAGACGGCGCGGATCACGTCAGCGATCAGCGCACCACGCTCTACATCGCCTCGCCTTACGCCCGCGGCGGCGTGATCCACGACCACTTCGCTACCGTGAGCGTGCTTCGCACGATCGAACTGCTGCTCGGCCTGCGGCCGCTCTCGAACTACGACGCGACGGCAGCGCCGCTCTACGCAGCCTTCACGACGACGGCAAACCTGGCGCCCTTCGGCGTCATCGCGCCGAAGGCCGATCTGACGACGCGTAACTCAAAGGTCGCCTACGGATCCGCGCTCAGCGCCCGGCTGGACTTTCGCCGCCCCGATGCAGTCGCGCCCGGCATTCTAACCGACATCCTGGCGCACAACCACTAGCGGCCTAAGAGTAACCGTCGACGATCAGCAGGTCGGTCTCGCTGAGCTGTTGGCGCAGCGCCTTCGCGGGAGCGTACTCGGCGGAGTGCCACCACTCCATCGCCCGGTCGTAGGAGTCGAACTCGAGCACCACGATGCGCGTTGGTTCCCAAGATCCTTCGAGCACCGCCAGCTTTCCGCCGCGCGCGAGATAGCGGCCGCCGAACTGCGCGACCGTTTTCTCCGCCATCTCTTTGTAGCGCTCGTACCGCTGCGGGTCCGACGTGTTGACGTTTACGACGACGTACGCTGACATGCCGTAGCCTTCCGTGAGCGCGGCGTCCTGTCTTGCCGGACGGAGGGCGAGTTACGGGATGATGTGCGTGAGGAGGAAGAGCAGGCCGTCGCCGATGCCGCCGAAGATATCGGTGTGCTTCGACGCCTGCGGCACGAAGATGACGTCGCCCTTTTCGAGCGCGACGTCGGCGGCCTGGTTCTGGCCCTTGAGCGCTTCGTACAGGTTGACTTCCGAGGTCGTCTGCGTACCGTTGGCCGCGGTTCGAATCAAGTGAATGTGGTTGAGATCGGCTTGCGCGTTTTGGCTGTCGCCCGCCTTCGCAATCGCGACCGACAAACGGTCGCCTTCGTTTACTTGAACGTCGCCCGGATGATCGACCGCACCCGCCACGTCGACCGTAAACTTAATCGGGCCGGGAACGTAGACGACGGATCCTTCGGCGAGCGGCATATCGAGGGACGTGTCTCCACGCTGCAGCAAACCTTGCAGCGAGATGAGCGTTACCTTGCCCCCGGCGTCGGCGACGCGCGCGTCGGGAAAGGCGCCGTTCGAATCGGCGATGCCGCCGGCAGCCGCGATCGCGTCGGTAAGCTTTGCGCCGGAGCGCAGCGGATACTTACCCGGCGTCTTCACGTCTCCCAGCACGAGCACGTTGGGCTGACCCAGCGCGACGATCGAGATCGTGATGACCGGATGGCGGACGTAGGCTTTGAGCTTATTGGAAAGCAGCGAAGCCGCACCGATCGGCGTATTCCCGGCTAGATGGACGCGGCCGACGAGCGGATACTCGATCGTACCGTCGGGCATGACGGTCACGTTCTGCGTCAGCGTTTGATCGCCGAAGACGAGGACGTTTAACTGGTCTCCCGGATGGATGACGGTGTCGGACGAAAATGAAGAACTCCAGGCGGCTCCCGGAAGGAGGGCCCAGAGGCAGAACAACACCGTCGCGATGGCGCGAGTCACGCTTCTAGGCTACGCCTGCGCGGTCTCACGCACAACGTCCGCCCGACGGGGTCGCCGCCACGCGATGGTCCCGAGGCGTGAGAAACTCGGCCTATTTGGGGGCGCTGGAGGGTCTTAGACGGCCTGCTGGCGGACCGCCGCGATCAGCGCCGCGCGCGAGCGGACGCCGAAGGTGAGGCGGATCCGGGCGGCGTGATTCTTGACGGTCTCCGGGGAGATGCGCAGATTATTGGCGATCTCTTTGTCGCTGAGCCCCTCGCAGATCAAGGCGTAGACGCGGCGCTGAGCCGGCGTCAACGCGGCGATGTGAGGATCTTCGACCAGCCCGGCGCGACGGCGAATGTCGCGCGCGACTGAACTCTCCGAAAAGTCGGCGACGACTTCGCTGGCCAGGCGCAGCCACGTGTGCTCTCCGCTTACCTCGTGAAGCCGCAGCGCGACCGCGGCCGCCCGCCACGCGTAGTCGATCGAACGATAGAACGTGTAAGCGCTGGCAAGCAGCTGTAACGCGGCGGCCCGATGTCCCGACGCCGCGAGAATGCAGCCCCGTGCGTAGTCTTCCATCGCGCGCAGCCGGCGATCCCGGCCGAGCGCGAGCGCGGGAGCAAGGGTCATCGGAATGGCGTCGTAAATGTCCATGAGGCGGCTCGCGGCCGGGAGATCGCGATCCGCCGCGAGTTCGATGAGGTTCAAGATCGCGACGCGCTCCTCACCCGGAGAGCTCCAGTCCGTCTCTCGGGCGCAAGCGACGGCGTGACGCAAGAGTGCGTCGCCGCTCGCGTTTTCGCCCGCCATCCTCGCCAGGTAGGCCTGGTCCGCATAGCAGGCCGCGACCCATCGCACGGACGGCGCGATATCGCGCGCAAAGTACGCGTACTGCAGCGCTTTCTCGTGCGATCCCCGCAAAGCGTGGGCCCACGCCAGCCCGCGAAACGTCAAGAAGCGCTCGCCTTCGAGGTCCTCGGTCCACGGCAGTGTCTCGGTGATGCGCACCGCAAAATCGAACGTGCTCGGCGCGGCAATCTCGCGGACGAGATGAACGAGCGAGCGTGTCGCGCTCGCCAGGAGCGTGACGTCGTACGCCTCGGGAGTCTGCGCGATGTGGCGAATTGAAAGCTCGAGAAGCCGCATCTGCTCGTGATACTCGCCGCGCAGCGCGGGGGCCCAAGAGCGCGCATAGAGCCACCGGCCGTAGAGCTGAGCGCAGGAGCTGACGTCGACCGCCTCCAGTGCCTGCTGCATGGCGTCCGGGGTGCCCTCGACCCAGCCCAGGAGCATCTGCGCGTAAGCAACCTCGAACCGCGCATCCAGGCCTTGCGGCTCGAGACGGATGCGCGCGAGCGCACGACGAGCCGAGTCGGTCGCTCCTAGGAAGGAATGGCAGGTGGACTCGAGCGCTCTGAGGAGGGCCTCCTGATCCGGCTTCGCCCCACGGGTAGCGGCAACGACGGTCAGCGCCTCGCGATACCGCGAGAGGCGGATCAGGGCGCGAATTCGATAGACCCGCTCGGACATGCCAACGGAGCGGTCCGTTAACCGCAGACAGGCCGTCAGCTCACCGGTATTATATGCCTCGCGGGGTTCCAATCGCTCGCTCCGAGACCGCTTCCGAGTCGAAAACGGCCCCTAGAATTTAGGAGTGTGCGATGAACTTACACGCCGGTCGCTCGGCCCCTGTTGAACCGTTAACAAATTTCAACGGCTCGCCCTCCTGGGCAGAGCAAGCTTACGAAAGCGAGGGGATGCTCCCTTGCGTTGGCGCTGCCGGAAGCACGGCGATAATCGGGGGCGCCGTCGCGGCCATGGCGATCGGGCCTCCCGGAGTGTCGAGCGGTGGAAAAACGATCGACATGAGCGCCAAAAACAGGTGAGCCAGCATCCTAATCCCTCTCTGCGATAACCGGCCGCGCATGGTTGAAGCGGCCAGCGTTCTTAAGCTTACACCCAGGAAAACGATTTCGCCATACTCGGGGCGAATTTTTGCAGCAGAGCGCAGAAAAAGCGCAGGGCCGCTTACTTTGCATCTCTTTTCAACAGCCGGACGCGTGCGCCGTCGAAAGCGGCGTCGGATTCCACCGTGTAACCGCGATCGACGTATCGCTCAAGCTTCGCGCAGCCGAAGCGCACGTTTGCCGACCGGCAGCTGCCGGCAGTGATCAGCCAGAGCCGCTCTTGCGCGGGCATTGCCGCACGCAGTTCGGCGTCGTCGTGAATGATGAAGCGGGTCACGACGTAGCGGTGAAAATCGACGGCGTGCGGCACCGCGACGACACGATTGAGACCGCGATAGTAGTATTCAAGCGGCAGCGCGTTCTCGGCTTCGAAGACGACGATCGGTTCGTCCGGCTGCTCGTGGGCACGGACGTAGGCGCTGACGCGGCTCCAGTCGCCGGGTTTGGCCAGCTGGTGGTACGTGCCGACGAGGGTGAGCAGCGAGAGCGCTACGGCGACGGCGGTCCATATGCTGGCGGCACGCCGCTCCCGCGCCTCGGGCAAGAACGAAAAGAGCGCAAAGACGCTGAGCGTGGCGGGCAGAAAGAGCGAGGCGGCGTGACGATCGAGAATGTGAACGCCCGATACGTACGTGCCGGCGGCGAAGAGTACGAACGCCGCGGCGGTCGTGACGAGGATCGCCGCGTTACCGGTTCGCTGCAGCTTCGGCCGAAAGATCGCCAGCGCCGCGAGCCCGCAGACAGCCAGGACGAGATAGGCGATCGTTGAGTGCGGGAACGGCAACGGAAGGACATATCGCCCGAGAATGCCGGCCAGCGTGGCGAACGTGTAGGGCAGCGACGGCGTGGCGAAGCCGTCTTTAAAATTCGCGACCTGACCGGGAACGATCGCCAGCATCGGAAGGAATGCTAGAGCCGCCGCAAGGCCGGCAAGAACGAGCCGCAGCAACGCGCGGCGGTAAAAGACCACGACGGTAAATGCTTGCCCCGCCACCAGAAAGGCCAAGTAGTACTGGGTGTAGAGCGCGAGCGCGACGCACGCGGCGTACGCGACGGTTGCCACGGTCGTCCGACGTTGCGCCATGAAGGCGTCGTAGAAGGTCAGCAAGAGGAGCGCCGATACCAAGACGATCATGGCGTAAACGCGGATCTCGACCGCGGCCCAAATCAAAAAGGGATTGCAGGCCACGACGGCCGTTACGAGCTTTTCGTTCTGGCGCGGAAGATACCGCCGGGCGATCGCGGGGGCGAGCAGTATCGTGGCCCCGATGCACAGCACCGAGAAAAAACGCAAATAGAAGATGCCGTCGCCCAACGAGCGCCAGAGGCTGATGAGAACGAAATAGAGCGGCGCGTTCTGCTCGAACGCAAGCGCTTGGTGAAAAGCGTAGCCGACCCCGTTGCTCGTGGTCTGCAGCGTATAGGCCTCGTCCTGCCAGATGTTGAGCACCCACGCAAGCGGGAGCGTAACGAGCAGGTTGGCCCCCAGCGCGATCGCCGCGAACGGCGGCCAACGCAATGCCACTGAAGAAAGCCGCTCTGCTCGAGTCACCAAGCGAGATTATAAACCCCGCAGCGCTCGGATCCAACGTCGATGTGGACCATGGGCCCCGGCGAAGGTCCCGGCCGCCGCCCTGAGCCTTTCGGCTGCGCGGCGTCCCCCGGGCGGCACTCGCGGCGGAGCGCCGCGGGCGGTATGCTTATGACCAGCATGAATGCGCCCGCCCGGAGAGTCGCCTTCGCCGCCGTCTCTTTGGTGTTGGCGGTCGTTGCGTTCGCGCTGGCCCAGCGCGGACTGGTCGGACATCAGAGCTTCAAGGCGTTCTACTGCGCGGGTGCAGCCGTCCGCGAGCGGCTGGATCCTTATCGCGTCGAGCCGCTGCGCTCGTGCGAGCGCACCTTCGAAGCTTCGCCGATGCCGAGCGGCTACGTCGAGCCGGCTCCCCAACCGGGATACGTGCTCGCCGGATTCGCACTCCTCTCTTCGCTGCCGCCGAGGGCGGCGGCCGAGCTTTTCGCGCTGGCACTCGTCTTTGCGTCGATCGTGAGCGCCTTGGCGCTGGGCCGTCTCATTCGAGCGCCGAGTTATGCGGTGCTGCTGGCACTGGGGCCGCTGACGCTGCTCAATGTCGCGTACGGCGAGATCCCGCCGCTTGCGCTGGTTGCCATCTGCGTCGCGGCCTACTTCCTGCGCGCGAGTCGCCCCGCAGCGGCGGGGGTAGCAGTATCGCTGGCGCTGGTCCAGCCCAACGTCGGTTTGCCGGCGGTGATCGCTCTGCTGATCTTCGCTCCGGGAACGCGGATTGCAATCGTCGCGACCGGCGCGGCGCTCGCGGCGCTGAGCGCAATCGCACTCGGTGCCGGGCCGAACGTCGAGTACTTTACTCGCGTTCTGCCGTTGCTGGCCAATGCCGAGATCGTCGCGTCGGATCAATACAGCCTTAGCCGGCTGCTCTACGTTCTCGGAACTCCGAGCGGCGCAGCCTTGCTGGCTGGTAAGATTTGGTTCGCCTTCGCGGCGATCGCCGGCATCTTCGCGGCGGGCCGGTTGGCCCGCAAGCGCGGTGAGAACGATCTCCTGCCGTTGCTGCCGCCGGCGGCGGTGACGCTCTTTGGAATCTATCTGCACGACATTCAAATCCTGATCGCCGTGCCCGCCGCGTTGATCCTCGCGGCGCGGCTGGAAAAGGAATCGGCCCGGGCCTTTGCGTCGCTTTTCGTCGTACTGCTCGTGACGGTTTGGACGCAGATGCCGAGGCCTGCAGTTTTGCTTATCGATGCGGCCGGAGTCTTCGGTGCCTTACTCTGTCTGTTGCCTGGGACTGCCGCCCGCCGGACCGCGTATGCGGCGGCGGGCTCTTTGGCAGCTGCCGTGGCGGTCGTGCTGCTGCAGCACTTCGCCACGCCTACCCCACACAGTTTAACGACGCACTCTTTTAGTGCGCTGCCCGACGAGTTTTCGCCGATTGCTTGGGGCCGCTATCTCCGCGCGACCCCGGAGTTGACACGAACCGTTGTAGCGCCGCAGATCCTAGCGTGGGTCGGACTGCTCGGCGTTTTCGCGTGCGCCTTTGCCGCGAACCTTCGACGGCCTAGGCTAAACCGATCCTGATCGCGTGCACCGCGGCCTGCGACCGCGCCGTGCAGTGTATCTTCGCGAAGATGTGGCTGACGTGATTCTTGATCGTCTTTTCTGACAGGACGAGACGACGCCCGATGTCGCGATTCGATAGTCCCTGCGCGATGAGCCGGATGATCTCGCGCTCCCGCGGGGAGAGTTCGTTGGTGAGGCGTTTGGTCGGGCCGCGGCGGCGCAGAAGCGATGCGGCGACTCGGGGATCGACGTAGCTCGAACCCTCGCCGAGCGTCTTGATCGCCGCGACGAGCTCTTGCAAAGAGGAATCCTTTACGATGTACGCGTCGGCGCCGGCGGCGAGACAGTGCTGCATGAGCTCGCCTTGCGTGTGAGCCGAGAGAGCGCAAATGCGCGTTTCGGGGGATTTGCTCTTGAAATGTTCGATGACGTCGTCGATCTCTTCGGTATCGATGTCGACGATCACGACGTCGATGTCCTTGGCTACCATCGCCGTTTCCCGGCTGGCTGCGATGCCGGCGACCTTGATGTCAGGATCTGACGAAAGCACCTGCGCGATCGCCTTGGCGAAGAGCATCTGTTTTTCGATGATGAGGACGCGTAATGCGCCCGAGGTACTAATCATGCTTTTTGAGAGCTCCGTTAGTTCGGTGGGGTCTTTGGCTGAACTCTCATAGTCTGCCATCGCATGGGACCTCGGGACAACCCGATATACTTGTGAGACGTTCGTTCTATGCCCGGCCGGGATTACGGGACTTTAGCCGCTATTTCGGGCCTTTAGGGTGCGATGCGTAGTAAGAACTTATCATGCGCCCCCAGGACCCGGCTTAGGCGCCGGGGTGATAACGCCAGGAACAGCGCGTGCGCGACTCCCC
>DATAQH010000224.1:0-2428 GCA_036264815.1 Candidatus Cybelea sp. | reverse complement strand
TCGAATGGGCTCAGGATCGCGCCGGTTATTTCTGGAAGGAGCCGGAGGTCAACGAAAAGCTCGAAGATTTCTTACTTTCGAACCTCCACGCGATTCGTGCCATCGCGAACTCGCGTCACGCGACGCTGCGCACCGCCGCCTACACGCTGGCGATCGACCGCGTCGTCAAGGCTTCGCTCTTGCGCGGCATCTACGCCTAGCGCTCCCGGTGTCACCCTGAGTAAAGTCCCGGTGTCACGCCGAGCTTAGCTCCCGGTGTCACCCTGAGCTTGTCGAAGGGCGACCCCTTGACGCAGTGGCCCGGTCGGCGCCTACTAAACGCGAGAGCCGCGTCAACGAATCGGCGTATGCGCGTAGACGATCGACGACAAACGGCGGCGCGTCGATCCGTGAAACCGCGTCCTTGAGACGATCGTCGCGATGCATGCGGCGCGAGACGCGCAGGGCGGCGGCGAGTTCGGCCGTTCGTTCGTCGGCGACTTCTGCGAAGGCGGCTAGGGATTGCGCTTGAGGTTGCGTTATCGGCAGATCGAGCCCGCTTTCGAGAGCCAGTATGGAGAGCCCGATACGCTGCGTCACCGAGAGGATCCGCAGCGCGCGCCCCACCGAAATCGAGTGCGGCCGATGTGGTTCGTGGCGGGTTCGATCGATCGACGCTTCGGCGGTCGTGCGCGCCTTCCACACGGCGGTCCGTGCCCGTTCGATCTCCTCGTGCGCGGCATCCGTGGGGGAGGCGTATGCGTGCAGGATCGCAACCAACAGGGACCGTTGGGCGTCGAGCAGATCGGCGAGCAGCTGGCGCGTGCGGCGGTGCTCCCAGGTTGGCATGACGAGGTACCCGACCATCGCGAGCGCACCGCCGGCGAGCGTGTCGAGGACTCGAACGTCGATCGTCGTCGTGCCGGGCAGCCCGCGCATGCTTAACACCAGCACGACAAACGAAGTAATCGCGACCGTGAAGAGCGCGTAGTTCGGACTAAACGTCAGATACGCCGCGGCGGCCGCGGTGAGGATGCCGGCGATCTCGAACGGGGTGTGGCCGCGAACCAGCGCGAGCACCAGCGTCGCGACGACGGCGCCGACGAGCGTCCCGGCGATGCGGCCCACGCCGCGCACGAACGTCGTCTGAAAATCGGGCTTCAGCACCATTGCCGAAGTCATTGGAATCCAGTAACCGCGATCGACGGAGAAGTGCCGGCCCACCACCATGGCGATGGCTAGGACGAGGGAGAAGCGCAGCGACTCGCGGCCGAGCCAGTCGACGTGCTTGTCGACGTACGGACCGGGCTTGGGGCGTGAGGTCAACGGGAGATGCGAGAGGCGTCCCGTTGAAATCATCTCTGCGGCCAACCGCGCGTCGTGGAGGTCTTCGGCAAGATCGCCGAGCGCTTCGCGAGCGTCCGAGGCGTCGCTCGGGGCCGTGCCGC
This sequence comes from Candidatus Cybelea sp., assembly GCA_036264815.1. Lineage (GTDB taxonomy): Bacteria > Vulcanimicrobiota > Vulcanimicrobiia > Vulcanimicrobiales > Vulcanimicrobiaceae > Cybelea. The sequence continues at coordinate 1,001 of DATAQH010000224.1, read as the reverse complement.
GCAGCGTTGCAACAATCGCGTCCAGTTCGGCGAGGGCACCGTGCGGGAGTTCGCTCGTCGTCGCGTATGCGGCGAGGCGCTTGCGAATACTCTCGGAGTCCTCCAGCAGCCGATTGAAACGCGCCCGCTCGGCCGAACCCGCGAAGGGCTGCGGATCGGCGATCACCTGGCGCGCCGTTGCAAATGGAGTCAGCGGCGGGAGCGCGCGCCGATGCGCGGCGATGTCGCGCGCGTACGAAGCGAGATTTTCATAGACGTCAGCGAGCGCGCCGCGCTCGACGTCGAGGTGCGCCGCCGGCCAGGAGGCCAACAGCAGCAGCGTCTGAATGAGGCCGCCGGCGAGCACGAGCGCCGACTGCGATAGCGCCGCCTCCGCGCCGAGCGCCTGGCTTGAGAAGAGGACGAAGACGACGAACGAGTTGAGCGCGACGGTTGCGGCGACCGGCCCGATCTGTCCCACCGTCGCGCAGGCGTACGCTGCGACCGCGGTCGCGGCGATCACACCCGGCGTTGAGCTCGCCGAGAGGGCGCCGATAAAGCTTCCGAGTGCCATGCCCAGCGCCGCAATCAGCATCGCCTGCAAACGCGTGCGATAGACGCCCTGCAGAGACGTAAATCCGGTGATGAAGGCGCCGACCGCAGCCGCCACGCCCAGGGCCGGTTTGCCGAGCAGTGCCGCAACGATCAGCGGAATTGCGACGCCGGCCGTACAGCGCAGCGCATAGCCCGGCTCGAGCGCCGAGTGGTCGAAGCTGCCGACCGTCTCCGCGAGTTCGCGCAGCCAGGCCAGCAACGCCGTTACGGCTGCGGGTGGCTTAGGTCGTTCGGCGGCGCGTAGGGATCGGGGAAGCAGTACTTCGTGTTCGAACACCGCGTGCCGGCATACGCGGCGCCCACGTCAACCTGGGGAATGTGCGTACCGTAAGCCTTATTGATCGCACTGATGAACTCGAAGGCGATCAGCGCGTATCCGGTATTCGAGGGATGCAGCCCGTCGAAAC
>DATAQH010000195.1:0-16977 GCA_036264815.1 Candidatus Cybelea sp. | reverse complement strand
AGACGATGGAAGAGTCCCAAGGTCTGGTCGAGCGCGATCATCACGATCCCGACCAGCGCGCCGATGCCGATCATCCCCCAGTCGATCTGCCCCTCGATCACGCCTTTGGCCAGCGCCGAGATCAGCGTCGCTTGCGGTGCCGGCAGCGGCGCCGCGACGCCATGCAGATTCGGGGCGCCGGCGAAGCCGTAGCCGCGATTGAGGAGGTTGAGTATCGGCGGAATCACGAGCGCGCCGATGACGACGCCGGCGATCAGCGCAACCTGCTGCCGCCAGGGCGTCGCGCCGACGAGTTGGCCGGTCTTGAGATCCTGCAAGTTGTCGTTGGAGATCGTTGCGACGCAGAGAAGGACGGCCGTGACGAAGAGCGCGTACGCGATGAGTTCGAGCGTCGCGAAGCTTCCCGTCGCCCTCGCGATCGCGACGAGCATGAGCGATGCGCCGATCACGGCGAGAATCGCTAAGCCGGAGACGGGACTGTTCGAAGAGCCGATCAGGCCGGCCATGTACCCGCACGCGGCGGCCACGAAGAACCCGGCGATGACGACGTACGCGACCGCGGCTATCGTTGCGATTCCGCTAATCGGCGCGAGCTTGCCGCCGGCGAGAAAGTGAGCCAACAGCGCGGCCAGCGGCACCAGACAGCAGAGGCTTATCAGCAGAACGATGCCGATCGGGAGGTCGCGTTCGGTAATCGGTTCGCTCTGCGCGCCGTTCGCGCGGCGTCGCCGCGACGCCGCGATCGCCGAAGCGACGCCGTGCGCGACGGGCCGCGCAAGACGCCCGAGCGACCAGAGTGCCGCCACGCCGATCGCCCCCGCACCGATGAAGCGGACCTGATGCGACCAGACCGCGGTCGCCACGTCGGCTGCCGAACCAGCCGCGGGATGCAGCGCGGTGAGTATCGGAGTCGCCACGCCCCAGGCGATCAGGAGGCCCGTCAAGATCGCGAGTCCGACGGTGAGGCCGATCAGTTGGCCCGCACCGACCAGCGCGAGCGAGAGCCCGAATCCGATGCCGGTGCTCGCATTGCCCACTCGAAAATAGCCGGCGAGCTGGCCGGCAAAGATTCGAGTGGCGACGATCGCGGCGAAGCCTGCCGAGGCCACCGTTCCGGCGAGCAGGGCCAGGAGGCCGGCGCGATTGCCCGCAGCCTCGGGTGCGGCCGTGCCGACCTTCAGCACCTCGGCGGCGGCGACGCCTTCGGGATAGGGAAGATCCGAACCCGAGACCAATGCGCGGCGCAACGGAACGCTGTACATCACGCCGAGGATCCCGCCGATCGCGCAGACGCCGAAGGACTCGACGAACGGAAACCCGCTCCACCAGCCGATCATCACGAGCCCCGGCAGCACGAAGATGACCGCCGAGAGCGTCCCCGCTGCCGAAGCCACCGTCTGAACGATGTTGTTTTCGTAGATCGTCGAGTTACGAAACGCGCGCAGAACCGCCATGGAAATGACCGCGGCCGGAATCGTCGACGCAAACGTCAGCCCGACTTTCAGGCCCAGGTAGACGTTGGCAGCGGTAAAGACGAGCGTGATTGCGGCGCCCAAAACCAGCGCCCGCAGCGTCAGCTCGACTCGATCGTTCACGATGCGCCAACATTGCCCGTTCGTAGGCGCCCGGCCTTGTTTGGCGTCCCGGCTGCGATGAGCAAAGCCCGCAACGTAAACGTTACGGGCTTTGCGTATCTCCGGTCATTCTCGCCTGTTTGAAGCCGTTTCCGCCTTCCCACCGACGTTTCGATCCGGTTGTTCGACCGGCCCACTCGGACCTATCGCAAGATTGCGACGGATCGTCTACGTGTTCCGATCGCGGCTCGATACGGTCCGCGCTTCGTCATTGGGCGAAGTGTTTGCATGCTATCAAAGCAACACGCCGGTTGCAATAGCATTACTGAGTCGTCCACAACCGCTCCACAAGAAATTGTGATTGCCCACAGTTTATCGACACGCGGGGGTCTTGGATCGCGTCAGGGTCTCATCGTCGACATCGGCGATGCGGACGCCATCGGCGCCATCGTTCCCATCGGCGCGGCCGTTGCCATCGGTGCCATCGACGACATCGGTGATGCCGATGGGGCGGGCGTGACGGGTTGTGCGTTTGCGGCGAGCGCCGTGGCGCTGGCGACCAGCGTTCCGGCGCAGATAAGCCCGGCGAACCAGCGGTTCATGCGGTAATCCTCCTCTAGCCTGTTGCGAATATGCTCTCTGCGCGGTCCTACCCAGAGCGCCGCCTCCTCTAACGCTTGGTTGGGACTCCCCAGCCTGCGAGGCCTCGGCGTAAAACCGCGGGCCGCTCCGGCGGGTTCTAAATAGGGGAGAAGGCGCGGCAAAGCCCGCAAGGTTCCCCAAAAGCTCTATGGGCGCCATCGATCTACCCCTGCGCGAGGAAATCGCCGCGGAAACAAATCCGATCTTCGAGCGCGTGGAACACGTCATCCCACGCGTCGAATGGGCGTTGCACGCCCCATACGTCGCGGCGATCAACCGCCTCAAACGAGAGCGCAACGCGATCATCCTCGCGCACAACTACCAAGTCCCCGAGATCTTCTACACGGTCGCCGATATCGTCGGCGACTCGTTGGCGCTGGCGATGAAAGCCTCGCAAACCGAGGCCGACGTCATCGTCCTCTGCGGCGTGCACTTCATGGCCGAGACCGCCAAGCTGGTGAACCCCGGCAAGACGGTGCTCGTTCCCGATCTGCGCGCCGGCTGTTCGCTTGCGGCCTCGATTACGGCTGCCGACGTGCGCCTTTTGCGCGAGGCCTATCCGGGCTCGCCGATCGTCACCTACGTTAATACGTCGGCCGAGGTTAAGGCCGAATCCGACGTCTGCGTCACCAGCGGCAACGCCGTCGAGATCGTCGAGGCGCTCGGCGCGCCGCGCGTCGTCTTCCTTCCCGACGAGTACCTGGCCAAGTACGTCGCTTCGAAGACCAACGTGGAGATCATCGCCTGGAAGGGACACTGCGAAGTGCACGAGCGGTTCCGAGGCGAGGACATCCGGCGGTTCCGCGAGGGAGACGGCGCGCTGGTCGTTCTCGCGCATCCGGAGTGCCCACCCGACGTTCTGGCCGAAGCCGACTACGTCGGCTCGACGCAGGGCATGAGCGAGTACGTCGGACGGCTTGCCTCGCAAGCCGGTTCGGAGGGCGCAGCCGCGCGCGTTTTGCTCATGACGGAGTGTTCGATGGCCGATAACGTCTCGGGCCGCTATCCAAACGTCGATTTCGTGCGCCCCTGCAACCTCTGCCCGCACATGAAGCGCAATACGCTGCCAAAGGTATTGCATTCTCTGGAAGCGATGGAATATGAGGTGACCGTCGCCCCCGAAATCGCGCGGCGAGCCCGCCGTGCGGTCGAGCGAATGCTCGACTTCAGCCGCCAGCCGAAAGATTGAGGGAAGCGCTGGTGCGGCAGCATCGCTGCGACGCCCTGGTCGTCGGCGCGGGCATCGCCGGCCTAATCGCCGCGCTCAAGCTCGCGCCCGCGAAAGTAACGGTCCTCTGCAAGACTCGCTTAGGGAAAGGCGCCGCAACCGATTGGGCGCAAGGCGGCATCGCGGCCGCGATCGGCGCCGACGACTCACCGCGTCTGCACGCGATCGACACGCAACGCGCCGGTGCCGGCATCAGCGACGCGAAGATCGTCGAGATCCTCACCCAGGACGCGCCCGCGCGGGTGGAAGAGCTGCTCGAGCTTGGCGCGGGATTCGACCGGACCGACGAGGGCGAACTCGCGCTTGGGCGTGAGGCCGCGCATCAGCGCCGGCGCATCGTCAAAGCGGGCGGAGACGCGACCGGACACGAGATCCTCAAGACGCTGATCGAAGCCGTGCAAGACAATCCGTCGATCGATGTCGTCGAGAACGTGACCGCGCAAGATCTCCTCGTCTGCGAGAATCGAGTCGACGGCGTTTGCGCGCGCGAGAACGCGACCGGCGAGCTCGTCGCGTTCGCGGCAGCCGCCGTCGTGCTTGCCACCGGCGGAATGGGCCGGCTCTATCGATTTACGACCAATCCCGTCGAAGCGACCGGCGACGGTATTGCGATGGCCGCGCGCGCCGGCGCGATGCTGGCCGACATGGAGTTCGTTCAGTTCCACCCGACGGCGCTTGCGATCGGACGCGATCCGATGCCGTTGGTCACCGAAGCGGTCCGGGGGGAAGGAGCGACCCTCGTGAACGATCTCGGCGAACGCTTCATGCTCGCTATCCATCCCGACGCCGAGCTCGCCCCGCGCGACGTCGTTGCCCGCGCGATCTTCGAGCAGCAGCAGCGGGGGCGGACCGTCGGGCTCGACGCACGCACCGCGATCGGCGCGAGTTTTCCCCAAGCCTTTCCGACCGTCTTTCGCTTTTGCAGCGAAGCCGGCATCGATCCAAGATTGCAGAACATTCCGGTCGCCCCGGCGGCGCATTACCACATGGGGGGAATCGCCGTCGATGAGTGGGGCCGGACCTCTCTTGACGGGTTGTGGGCCTGCGGCGAGACGAGCGCGACCGGCGTGCACGGCGCGAATCGCCTCGCGAGCAACTCGCTGCTCGAAGCGCTCGTCTACGGCTCGCGCGTTGCAAGCGACATCTCCGGTATTCGCCGCCAAATACCGTCGCTCGATCGGGCGCACGTTCCGCCCGGCCGCGGCCTCGTGGAGGGGGCGTGCGATATGACCGAGGCGCAGGCGATCGACGATCTGCGTAACGTCATGTACGCAAACGTCGGTCTGGTGCGCAACGAAGCGGGCCTGCGAGAGGCCGCCCGGCGAATTGCCGAACTCGAACGCGTTCCGGCCGGGGTAACTCCCCTGCGCAACCTTCTCGTTGCCGCGCGCTTGATCGCCGAGGCGGCGCTCGCGCGCCGCGAGAGTCGCGGCAGCCACTATCGAAGCGACTACCCGCAAGCCGATGAAGCCCTTGCAAAGCGTTCGTTTACACGACTCCGCAGCGTCGCTTGAGCTGATCGCCGCGCCGCTCGTGCGCGCGGGGCTGCTCGAAGACCTGGGCCGCGGCGGCGACCTCACGACCGACGCAATCGTCGACCCGAAACGCCGCGCCCGAGCCCGAATCGTCGCACGCAGCAGCGGAATCGTCGCGGGCCTCGACGCCGCATTGCTCGCATTTTCGCTTCTTGACGAGAGCGTCGAAAGCTCGCGGCACGCGCACGACGGCGCGAGTGTGGCGGCGGGCGAGGTCGTCGTTGAAATCGAGGCGCACGCGCGGACGCTGCTCACCGGCGAACGAACGGCGCTCAACGTGCTCTCGCGGCTCTCTGGAATTGCCAGTGCGACTCGAAGGTTCGTCGATCTCGTCGCCGGCACGCACGCGCAGATCGCGGATACCCGTAAGACGACACCCGGTCTGCGAGTGCTCGAGCGTTACGCGGTTCGCTGCGGCGGCGGACGCAACCACCGCTTCGGTCTCGACGATGGGATCCTGATCAAAGATAACCACCTCGCCCTCGCCGGCTCGATCGCGGAGGCCGTGGCGGCGGCCCGTGCGCGCGCCGGCCACATGGTCAAGGTCGAGGTCGAGGTCGAGACGATCGCGCAGCTTCGCGAGGCGTTGCGCAGCCCGATCGACGCCGTTCTGCTCGACAATATGACGACCGCGCAACTGCGTGAAGCCGTCGATCTCGTGCAGAGAAAGGTGCTAACCGAGGCGAGCGGCGGCGTCACCGAGGCCAACGTTGCCGCGATCGCGCAGACCGGCGTCGACATCGTCAGCTTGGGCTGGCTGACGCACAGCGCTCCCGCACTCGACCTCTCGCTGGAGATATTCTAAGGAGCCATACAGGCTCCTAATGGTAGAGCATCAGCGCGAAGGCTACGATCGCGCCGACGACCACGACAAAGAGTGAGATCGCGTAGCCGGCGACGGCCGAGAGGGTCGCGACTCGTCCCTCGCGCAGCCCGCGATCGGTAACCGCGTACCGCCACGCGCCGAAGATAGCCATCAGGATTCCAAAGACCGCCATCGCGGTGCCGAATCGCGTCGAGATGCCGGCCGCGCTGGCGGAGCCCCCGACGAGCGTGGCAAATTCGCGAGCAAAGAGCGAGAAGCGCGCGATGACGAAGCCGAATGCGATGAAGGCCAACGCCGTTCGCACGTAGGCCAAATAGGTCCGCTCGTTTGCCAGCACGTCGTTGGCGCGCACTTGGCTTGCTTCTCGCGGGTCCGGTTGCATGACCCCCGGGGCGTTAGGCGAACCTTGTTCTCAACCATGTCTAGCGAACGAAACGCCCCCGCCGCCACGCAGGCCGCCCAAGCAAAGCACGACTTCCAGCCGCCCAAGGCACTGGTCGAATTCATGTCCCGCGACTGGATCGACCGGCCTGCAGAAGTCCGGACGCATCCGCAAGCGGCACGCTTTGCGCAGCGCCGGGAAGCGCTCTCGGAGGCGTACCGCGGAACGTATCTCGTGATTCCGTCGGGCACCGAGCGCGTGCGGGCGAACGACACCTCGTTCCGCTTTCGCCCATCGAGCGATTTCGCATACCTCGCCGGCGACGGGGACCCCAGCGGGGTTTTGGTGCTCGAACCGGACGGCGCGCGTCATCGCAGCCTTCTCTTCGTCCTCGAGCACAATCGCGGCCGCGCAGAGTTTTTTACCGATCGCGTCGCGGGCGAGCTGTGGGTCGGGCGCCACCGCGGCGTCGACGAGAGCCTCGTCTATTACGGGGTCGACGAGTGCCGGCCGCTGCGGACTTTACCGGCCTATTTAAACGAGCTGCGCGAAGCGGGCTATCCGCTGCGCGTCGTGCGCGGCGATAACGAGGGCGTCGATCGCGCGTTCGAAGCAAGCGACGGCGATGCCGAACTCGCCGAGCATCTCTCGGAGATGCGATTGATCAAGGACGACTACGAGCTCGCGGAGTTGCGCAAGGCCTGCGCGATCTCAAAGGTCGCGTTCGAAGATGCGATTCGGGCGATGCGCACCGCAAAGAGCGAACGCGAAATCGAGGCCGCTTTCTGGGGCCGCGCGCGGATCGAGGCCAACGACGTCGGCTATCTGACGATCGCGGCCGCCGGCGAGCACGCCTGTACGCTGCACTGGACGCGTAACGACGGCGCGGTCCGGCCCGGCGAGCTGCTGCTGCTCGACGCCGGCGTCGAATGCGACTCACTGTACACCGCCGACATCACGCGCACGCTGCCGATTTCGGGACGGTTCTCCCCCGAGCAACGGACGATCTACGAGATCGTTTGGGAGGCCCAGCGCGCGGGGATCGAAGCGGCAGTCGCCGGCAACGACTTTCTCGAACCGCATCGCCGCGCGGTGCGCGTGCTCGCGCAAGGCCTCATCGATCTTGGCATCCTGCGCGTCTCCCTCGATGAGGCGCTCGATCCGGAGCGGCTCCTTCATCGCCGTTATTCTCTGCACGGCGTGAGCCATATGCTCGGCCTCGACGTGCACGACTGCGCGCGGGCGCGCGATGAAGAGTACCGGTACGGTAAGCTCCGCGAAGGCATGGTGCTCACCGTCGAGCCGGGTCTCTATTTCCAGCCCGACGACGCGACCGTCCCCGAACGTTTCCGGGGCATCGGCGTGCGCATCGAAGACGACATCGCCGTCACAAGCGGCGCCCCGGAGAACCTCTCCGCCGCTGCTCCCTCGAAGACGGACGACGTCGAACGCTGGATCGCTGAGCTTTGGTAGGCTTTTACTAGGTCGGCATCACGCCGGTGCCGGGTTGCGCCGGGGGCACCGTGGACGGGATGGCGCCGCCGCGCAGCGCGGCCAACTCGTCCTCAATCGGCCAGCGGCCGAAACCAAGAACGATCATGCAGATCAGTGGACCTATGCCGGGGATCAGATTAAGCAAGGACATCGCGCCGTTGTATCCGGCCTTGGCGAAGATCCGCCAGTAAACCCAGAGGGTGAAGGCCATGATCGCGATCAGCACGACGCCGTAAATGAGGATGAAGCCCGCGAGGAAACCTGCTGAAGTCGCCGGGTTATTTGTGTCCATCGTAGGAGCCCTCCGTTGTGTAGAAGTGTTGCTTAGTGAAACGCGCCGACCGGCGCGTTAGTGAACCGTTCAACCTCTTAGCGGCGAGCCCCAGCCGGATTGCAGATATGCGCCGTCCACGACGATCGCCGGAACGGTCGGGTCGCCGCTCGTATAGCGCAACATTCGTTCGCGCTCCCTACGGTCGTTTTGCGCATCGTGAACTGCATACGAAACGCCGAGCGAATCGTAATACGCCATAGCGCTCTTGCAATACGGGCAACTCGGCGAGATATAAAGCTCCAGCTTCGCGCCCGGAGGAATGTGCTCCGCGTCGAACTCGGCCGCCATGCCCCTGGTCTTCGTACCGACGCCGCTGGGGAACCTGCGCGACGTCACCCTTCGCGCCCTCGACGTCCTGCGCGAAGCCGATGTCGTCGTTGCCGAAGATACGCGCGTCGCACGCCGCCTGCTGCGGGCGCTGAAGATCGAGGGTCGCGAGATTTGGAGTTATCGGGAGCAGAACGCCTCGCGAGTAACCTCGGGAATCCTCGAGCGAGCGCGCACCGGCCTCGTGGCGGTAACCTCGGATGCGGGCACTCCCGGAATTTCCGACCCAGGCAGCGACCTGGCTGCGGCCGCGCGCGCCGCTGGAATCGCCGTCGAGGTGCTTCCCGGCCCGAGCGCCGCGGTTGGAGTGGCGCTGCTCTCAGGCTTTCCCCTGCGGACCTTTGCGTTCGAAGGCTTTCCGCCGCGCGCAAGCTCTGCCCGGCTGGAGCGTTACCGCGCGGCCCTACGGCACGAAGTGACCTCGATTTGGTTCGAGGCACCGCAGCGCATCCGCGCCAGCCTCGCCGACCTCGCCGGGGTCGCCCCCGACGCCCGCGTCTTCCTCGTTCGCGAATACACGAAGCTTCACGAACAGCAACTCTACGGAACTCCGCAGGAGGTCGCCGCGGCGCTGCCCGATCCGATCCGCGGAGAGATCGCCTTCGCGATCGCGCCCTATCGCGCGCCGCGAACGCCGGGCGATCCGACGGCCGCGATCGATGCCCTGCTCGCGAGCGGCGAACGGGTCGGTGAGGTAGCCAAACAGTTAGCCGCACAAGGCTTTGGCGACCGCCGCGCGCTCTACCAAAGGGCAGTGAAGCGGAAGGCCGGCCCCAAAGCGCCGCTAAAGCAACCCTGAACCAACCATGCAGTGCACGTACTACGTCACGACACCGATCTACTACATCAGCGGCAACCCGCATATCGGACACGCCTATACGACGGTGGTCGCCGACGTGCTCGCGCGCACCTCTCGCACGTTCCAGCCGACGTTTTTCTTGACCGGAACGGACGAACACGGACAGAAGGTCGCCAATGCAGCGGCGGCCGCCGGGAAGAGTCCGCAGGAGTGGTGCGACGAACTGGTGCCGCGTTGGAAGGAGCTCTTCGCAGCGTATCACGTCTCCTACGACGACTTCATCCGCACGACCCAAGCGCGGCACGTCGAGAAAGTCCGCCGCGTCTTCGACCGTCTGCGCGCCGGCGGCGACGTCTATCTCGGCAAATACGAAGGGTGGTACTGCGTCAGCGACGAGACGTTCTGGCTGCAATCCAAGCTCGTCGACGGCCGCTGCCCGACGTGCGGCCGCGAAGTGCAGTGGATCTCGGAAGACGACTGGTTTTTCCGCCTGTCGGCCTACCGAGACCGTCTGCTCGAGCACTTCGAAGGCAACCCGCAGTGGGTGCAGCCGCGCAGCGTCTACAACGAGATGATGTCGATTCTGCGCGAGGGTCTCGACGATCTTTCGATCTCGCGCACGAACCTCGACTGGGGTATACCGATTGACGGCGGTGGCGTGATCTACGTCTGGCTCGACGCGCTGCTCAATTACATCACGGCGATCGGCTGGAGCGAGGACGTGGATCGTTTCGCGGCCCTTTGGCCGGCTAAGACGCAGCTGATCGGCAAGGAGATCGCGCGCTTCCACACGCTGATCTGGCCGGCGCTGCTCTGGGCCCTGGGGGAGCGTCCCCCGGAGCTCGTCTTCGCCCACGGCTGGATCACCGTCGATGGCGAGAAAATCGGTAAGAGCCTCGGCAACGCGGTCGATCCGTTCGCGCTCGCCGCCCGTTTCGGCCCCGATTCGATCCGCTACTTTCTCTTACGCGAGGCACCGTTCGGCAGCGATTTCTCCTACTCCGAAGAGAAGATCGCCCAACGCCACAACAGCGATCTCGCCAACGATCTCGGAAATCTTTTGCAGCGCACGCTTTCGATGCTGCTGCGCTACCGCGAGGGAATCGTCCCGCCGCGAGGAGACGGCGACGACGCGCTCGCCGATCGCTTCGGCGGCCTCGCGATGGGTACTCGCGAGCGCATCCTCGCACTGCGGTTTCGCGAAGCGCTGGAAGGCGTTTGGGAGCTGGTGACCGCGCTGAATCGCACGATCGACGAACGCAAACCGTGGACGCTTCAAAAAGAGGGACGCAACGACGAGCTCGATGCGGTGCTCTACGATCTTTGCGAGGGCCTGCGCCGTCTCGCGCTCCTGCTGCACCCGATCATGCCCGAGCGAATGGAAGAGATGTGGCGGCAGCTCGGCGAGCCCGGACGCATCGGCGAAGACTGGTCGTCCTCGCTGGGACCGTGGGGAGGGCTGCGGCCCGGGACGCGAACCAAGCTCGCCGCGCCGCTCTTTCCAAAAGTCGAGCTCGTCGCGCAAACGTGATCGACACGCACTGCCACGTGCACGACCGCGCATTCGACGCGGATCGCGACGAGATCGTCGCGCGCGCTCGCGAGGCCGGAGTTCGTGCGATGGTGACGATCGGCGAGGACCTCGAGGATAGCGCGAGGGGGATCGACGCAGCGCAGCGCTACGGGCTCTGCGCTGCCGTCGGCATCCACCCCCACGAAGCCGCCAAGGCTCCTGCAGACATCGAAGCGCGGTTGAAGCCGCTGCTCGCGCAAGAGGGCGTCGTTGCCTTGGGAGAGATCGGCCTCGACTACTACTACGACCACAGTCCGCGAGACGCGCAGGCAGACGTATTCAAGGAGCAGCTGCGCATCGGGCGCGAGTTCGGCGCACCGATCGTTTTTCACCAGCGCGACGCCTTCGAAGATTTTACCGCAGCGTTACGCGTCCAATGGCACGCCGGAATGCGCGGCGTCGTCCACTGCTTTACGGGAACTCCCGGCCAAGCGCGCACGTACGTCGACGAATTCGGCCTCGTCTTAGGAATCGGCGGCGTCTTGACGTTTCCGAAAGCGCAGGACGTTCGCGATGCGGTTTGCGAGATCGGGCTGCGAGCGATCGTGCTCGAGACCGATTGCCCTTACCTCGCGCCCGTGCCCAAACGCGGTAAGCGAAACGAGCCCGCGTACCTGACGCACACGGCCGCGAAACTTGCCGAGCTTTTGAACGTTCCGCTCGCCGAAGTCGTCGCGCAGACCGACGCGAACGCGGCGACGCTCTTCGGAATTTAGCTACAGCGGCTTCGCGCCGCACCACTGAGTCTCGAGCCGCTCGCGCACGGCGCCGACGATCGCCGCATCGGCGGTTCGAACTCCCCAGTCGACACAATCCGATTCACCATAAGCGACGGTCGCATTCGCCGAGCCGAGCCAAGCGCGACCGCCGGCGACCGCGAGTTTCGCCGAATCGCTGCAGACGCGGACCCGCACTCCCTGGCGCACGAGGCCGTTGAGAACGTCGCGTTCGCGAGCATTCCCCCGCAGCTCCCGTTCGCAGACCAGGAGTCGCGGAGAGGCGCCCGCGCGCGCCAAGGCCCCCAGCCGGCCGTAGACCCGGTTGCAGCAGCCGAACGACTCACTCTCGACGATGATGCCGGCATTCTTGGGTGCTGCGTCGAGCAGCGCCGCCTCTTGCGCCAGCGCCTCGTGTTTGAGCATCGGGATCGCTTCCGCCGCGGCCGCGTCGTCCTCGCGCAGGATGAGATCGCCCGTCCCCCAGTTTTTCTCGTCGAGGTAGAGCTCGCCGCCGGCCCGGATCGCTTTTGCGTGAACCGGCTCGCCCAGCGAGACGGCGGCGCCGGCATCGCGCAGTTCGCCGGCAAGCCGCCGGTTCTCCGCGGCGAGATGCCCGTTCGGATCGTCGTAAGGGTCACCATCGAGCGCAACGGTGACGCGAGCGCCGCGCCGGGCGGCCGCTTCGACGGCGCGCAGGACCGAGCCGTGAAGCGTATAGGCTTCGACGGCGACGTCGCGGGCGCACCCGAGCGCCGAGACGACCTCGCCGGTCGAGCTGAGCGAGAGCATGGCGTACCGTCACGACGAGATATTGGGTCGGCTACGGGCGAGCGCTTTTAGGAGCCTGTCGGGCTCCTGGGGGGAGAGCGACGCGCCATTTGGAAGCAGCCGAAACACCCATGAACTCCGCACCCGCTCGAAACCACCCAGAAAGCGAGAAGGCCCTTTTCGTTCGCGAGATGTTTGCGCGAATCGCTCCTCGCTACGATCTCGCGAACCGATTGATGACCGCAGGCCTTGACGAGCGCTGGCGCCGCCGGGCAATCCGGCTGCTCGCTCCCCCACCGCGCGCACGAATTCTCGATCTTTGCTGCGGTACGGGCGATCTGGTCTTTGGACTGCTTCGCAGGCAGCCCTCGCTGGACGTAACGGGCATCGATTTCTGCGGCCCGATGCTCGAGCGTGCTCGAGCTCGGGCGGTCAAAGGGGCGCGCGGCAACGCGACGTTCGTCGAAGGCGACGTCATGGCGATGCCGTTTGACGACGAATCGTTCGACGGCGCGACGATGGGCTTTTCGCTGCGCAACGTCGTGGACGTCGACGGCGCGCTGCGCGAGGTGCGGCGCGTTCTCCGGCCCGGGGCGCGCTTCGTGAACCTCGACGTGAGCAAGGCGCCCAACAAAGGCCTCAAGCGGCTCTTCGATCTCTACTTTTACGGTGTCGTTCCTTGGCTCGGAGGACTCGTCGGCGGATCGCCCGCGGCCTACCGTTATCTACCGAGCTCGCTGACGCATCATCCCAATGCTCCCGGGCTGCGCGATCGCTTCACCCGCGCCGGGTTTGACGAGGCCGGCTATCTCTCGCTGATGGGAGGCACCATCGCCATCCACTTTGGACGGCGCCCGTGACGCTCGTCGAGCCCTCGAGCACGTACGAGGATCTCGAAGCGCTCGTCGACCGCTTCTTCCGCGAACGCTTCACAACCGACAACCCAGTCATCACCGAAGCAATCAAACGAATGTTGGCGGCCGGCGGAAAGCGCCTTCGCCCGCGGATCACGCTGCTGGCCGCCGCGGCCTGCGGAGGGGAACCCCTCGAGCACCTTCACCTCGCCGCGTACATGGAGCTCATTCACGTGGCGACGCTGATCCATGACGACGTGGTCGACAACGCGCAGACCAGGCGGGGCGTCAACGCCACCGCCGTCGATTACGGTAACCGGGTGAGCGTGCTCGCCGGCGACTATCTGTTTGCTTGGATATTCAAGAACGTCACGTTTAAGTATCCACATCCCGTGCCGCACGTACTCTCGGCAACGCTAGCCGACATCTGCGACGGCGAAGTCCTCCAGCTGCAAGCGCTGGGCAATCTCGACCTTCCGCTCGATACGTACGTCGAAATCGCCCGCAAGAAGACGGCCTCGCTTTTTGCGGCCTCAGCTCGATGCGGAGCGATCATGGGCGGGGGCGCTTCCTTGCAAATCGAGGCCTTGCGCGAATTCGGTGAAAACCTTGGCATCGCGTTTCAAATGCGCGACGATCTCCTGGACGTCACCGCGGACGAGCGATCGCTCGGCAAACCCGTCGGCAACGACCTCGTCGAGCGAAAGACCACCCTCCCGCTGATCGCGGCGCTCGCCGAGGGGAACGGCAGTTTTCGCAGCCTGGTCGACGGCTATTACGCTGGGGGAACGGCCGAGGCAATCCCTTCGATCGTCTACGGCATTGAGCGAGAAGGAGGCGTTCGCGCGACGCGCACCCAGATCGCCCGTTACGTCGAACTCGCCAAAAAGGCATTGGAGCCGATCGGCCCGAGCGCAGCGAAAAAAGACCTGACACAGCTTACCGACGCCCTTTTAGATGAGGGGCGCAAAGGACTCGAACAGACATGACTCTACATCCGCTTCTCGCAATCATCGACGCGCCGATCATCATCGGCATCCTCGTCGTCGGAGCGCTCCTTTTTGGCGCCGACAAGCTTCCCAAGCTCGCGCGCAGTGCCGGACAAGCCAAAAAAGAATTTTTAGTGGGGCAGGCCGAGGCCGATGAGGCCGCGGCCAAAGCGCGCGAGGAAGCGCGCATGCGAGCTGCAACGGCATCGTCCGACGTGATGGATAACGTCGAGATCGGCTCGTCGACCGGCGACGTTATCCCGCCGCCCACGCCCGGGCGGGGCACCCCGAGCGCGTAACGCCGGACACGTAGGAACCTTCCGGTTGCCGCTCTTAGCAGAACGCGGCGCTGACGAAGCGCCGTGGGATCAAAAAGAGATGCCGATTACGGAGCACCTGCGGGAGCTCCGTAATCGTCTCTTGATCGCGATCGCCACCGTCGGCGCGATCGCGGTGGTGCTCTTCTGGCCGTCGCAATACGTGATCCGCTGGATGATGCACGAGTATTTCGGCGGCCTGCAGCTTCACGCGTTCGGGCCGGCGGACGTCATCTTTACCGAGTTCAAGTTCTCAATCGTCGGCGGGATCGTCCTCGGCCTTCCGCTGCTGCTGCAACAGCTATGGCTCTTCGTCGTGCCGGCGATCCATCCGCGCACCCGCCGCATGGTCTACGCGTTCATCCTCCCCTCGCTGCTGTTGGCGCTGCTGGGCTTGGCCTTCGCCCACTTCGTCGTGATTCCGCGGGTCGTCGCGGCACTGCTGCACATCACCGACGCGGTCGCGACGCCGACCTTCGGCGTCGCGTCGACGCTGAACTTCGTCATCGTCCTGCTCGCGCTCTTCGCGATCATCTTTCAAACGCCGATCGTTTTGATCGGCCTGGCGCGCCTGGGGATCGTCAGCGCGGCGACGCTCAAACACTACCGCCGCCACGCGCTCTTCGGCTTCTTCGTCGCCGGCGGTATCGCTGCTCCGGACGGCAATCCGCTCACAATGGCTCTGCTGGCGCTGCCGATGTACGTGCTCTACGAGCTTTCAATCTGGATCATCCTGCCGCTCGAACGACGCTGGAAAACGGCTTGACTGCAGCGCGCGCGCTGTACGCCGATTTCGTCCGCACGTTCGGTAACGTGCTCTTTGCGGTATCGCTTTTCGTCGTCTGGGGCGTCCTGACGCTCCTCGGAGTCGTCATCGATCAAGGGCGCGAACCGGACGTTTACTTCGGCTCGTACGCCGCCCCGCTCGCGCGGGCGATTCTGCGCCTCAACCTCGACAACGTCTATCACTCGCCGTGGTACGTCGGCATCGTCGGGCTCATTCTGCTCTCGCTTGCGGTCTGCACGTTCAAACGGGTAATTCCGGCGCGCCTGCCGCCTCTGCGTCCGGTCAAGATCGACAAGATCCCGCTTCACGCGGAGATCGATGCGGCCGCGCCGCCCGACGACGTGCGCAAGCGGCTCTCCGAATATTTCGCCTCGCGCGGCTGGCGCGTGCGCCATCGTCTTTTCGAAGGCACGGAGTGGAGCTTCGCGGACAAGCACGATTGGGCGCGGCGCGGCGTGCTGATCGCGCACGCCGGCTTCGTGATCATCGCCGCCGGGACGGCGCTCTATTGGGCGCGAGGTTTCTCGGGCGAGGTCGCCCTGCTCACCGGCGAAACCGCTGCGGTTTCGCAGACCGGCGCCGTGCTGCGGCTCGACGATTTCGTTTATAAAATCGCGCCGACGCAGACGAAGAGCGGAATGGTCTACCAGCCCGTCGACTACGTTTCACGCGTCACCGTCACCGGCAAAGACGGCGTCGCCAAGCATCTGACGGTGCGGGTCAACCATCCGATCGACGTCGACGACACGCTCTATTATCAGGCCAGCTACGGCTTCGGCATGCGCTTTCTCGTAACGCACAACGGCGTCGTCGACCGCGATGCCTCAGGGCGTACGCTTCAGGAAGGCGATTCGCTCGCTCTTCCTGGGTCGCAGCGAAGCTTTTCGTACGAACGCTTCGTGCCGACCGTCGACAAGCAGAGCGGCATGCCGACGGCCGACCCGCGCGTCAACGATCCGGCGGTCGTGCTCTCGGTCTCACAGTCGGGGAGCGCCCTCGGTGAGGCGCTCGTGCCGCTGGGCACCTGGATCGACCTCGGCGGCGGATGGCGGCTGATACCGAAGAACTACGTCCTTTACAGCGGGTTTCAATACCGGCACGATCCCGGCGTTCCGCTGGTCGGCATCGGCGCCTTCGTCCTGCTGGCCGGCCTCGTGATCTCATTCTATTTCCTGCCCGCCCGGTTGTACGTTCGAGTGGATGGCCGCGGCACCGGCGCGTCGAGCGTCGGCCTGGCGGCCACGACCGTCAAGGGGTACGACGTTTTCGAAAGCGAGTTCGGGCGTTTGGTGGTAGCGTTGAGGGCAGCCGGCTTATGAATTTTGCTTGGGACGAAATCCTCATCGCGATTGCACTCGGCTCGTACACCCTCGGGGCGCTTGCTCTGATCATCTATTTCTTTTCACAAGAGGAATGGTTCGCGCGGGCCGGCATTCCGCTCGCGATCCTCGGCTGCCTCGCGCAGTTCGTGCAGCTGGGCGTGCGCTTCGAGACGACCGGCGTCTGGCCGCTGCTCAACCTCTATGGTTCGCTCTCGCTCTTCGCGGCGATGTCGGTCGCGATCTTCATCGGCTTTGCGTTTCGATATCGTCTCTGGTTTGCCGGCGGCTTCGTGCTCGCACTGGCGGCGATCTTTCTCGCCTACGGCGTGACCTGGTACGAGGGGACGATGCCTCCGGTTCCCTCGCTCCAATCGTACTGGGCGAAAATCCACGTTCCGATCGTCGTCTCGTCGTACGCCGCGTTCCTCGTCGCGTTCGTTTTCTCGTGCATCTACCTGCTCAAGTTCTACGCGCAGGGCACGCAGTCGGGAGCGGTCGCACGCTGGC
>DATAQH010000192.1:0-1748 GCA_036264815.1 Candidatus Cybelea sp. | reverse complement strand
GCGCAGGGCAGCCTTCAAGGCGTCGCCCTGCCCATCGACCGGACGGGCGCGGGCGTGCGGCGCGGCCAGATGCCGGCGCGCAACGGGGTGTTCGGCTACAACCTGTCGTCGTCCCAGTAGCGGCACCGGCGTAGACTATCGGCCGCGGAGGGCGGCAGCAGCGGCTTGCACAACGGTCATGTGGGGCCGTGCGGGACCGCCGTGCCGTGCACAACTCAAAAACTTTCGGACCGCCGAATCGTCTCCGGAAAGGATGATTTTTTAAGAAAACCCAGCGCAACCAAAAAGCTCGCAGCCGGCGACGTCGAGCAGATGGAATGCCACCAGGCTGCCGAACCCACGGGCGACGCCAGATTGCGAAAACCTTGACTCAGAAACGCTTCACGAAAGGACGCAGCACGATGCTCGCACGCACGGTCGCGGCGGTGCTTCTAATGGCTTGCACGTTCGGTGCCGCACCGCTCTCGGGTCGCATCACGATCGGAGGCGGTCGTCATCTGTATCTCGAGTGTCACGGCAGCGGAAGCCCGACGGTGGTACTCGACGCGGGCCACAGAGGGCGCGGTGATGTCTGGAACCTCTCGGACGATCCGAAGGCAACGCCGGTACTCGCCGGCGTGCAGCAATTCACCCGCGTGTGCACGTACGACCGTCCCGGTACGGTGGGATCGGCACCAGACGATTTCAGTCGGAGCGATCCCGTGCCGATGCCGCGAAATGCGGCGGCTGGGGTGACTGATCTCCATGAGTTGCTTAGCGAGGCGAAGGTAGCGGGGCCGTACGTGCTCGTCGGCCACTCGTTTGGCGGGCTTGAGGTCTTACTCTACGCGCTGAACTACCCACGCAGGGTCGCCGGAATCGAGTTCGTCGACGCGCTCCCGCCCGAGCTGCGCAACCAAACGACGCCGTCGTTCTGGAAAACATACTCTGAACTAAACGCGCAGCCGGTTCCAGGTATCCGCTATAAAGAGTTGGAGACGATGGATTTTAGCGCGAGCATAGATCAGGTACAGCGCGCGCTGGCCAAGACGAAGCTGCCCACAATTCCCATCTTGGTACTCGCAAAAGACAGACCCTTCCATCTAGAGGGGCTTGGAATGCCGGCCGGGTTTGGCGAAAAGCTAGATGCTGCGTGGCGCAGAGCGCAACAGTAACTGGCGGCCTCTATTGCCCACGTACCGCTCACGCTCGCCGAGACGTCGCACGACATTTCTTTCGAACGGCCAGACGTTGTCATCGACGCGATCCGCCGCGTCGTCGAGGCCGTCCGGAGCGGCCGCAAGATGGTGACTCAATAGCAAGGAGCGTACCGCGCGACATGTCGATGCACGGGCGCAACCTGCGCCGCATCCTCGCTCTCGTCCCGCTGATCTTAAAAACCCGAAGTGATCGCTTCACCTTCCAGTTTGGCGTACGCAAGGCCAACGAGGTCATCGACCAGCTGCAAGAGCAATTGCGGGGCTCGCTACTCCGGGTTTGTCGACACGCCAGAAATCAAGAATTTTGCAGCACGAAAAATCTCAGGCCCTATCGGCACAATTTGCAAATAGTAGGGATATGGTCCTTTAAGCGGTGCGATTTAACTTAATGAACGCATTATGCGGCACCGATCCGGCATGGGCCGTCAGCACCATCAAAGGGTAGCTTTTCGGACTGAAATGTAAAGCGCGGCAAATGTCGTCCAGCGAATCCACTACCTTAGCGAGCATACGCGGCGCAGGTTTGCCGATTGCCGCCTCGATCTCATC
>DATAQH010000169.1:0-17476 GCA_036264815.1 Candidatus Cybelea sp. | reverse complement strand
CGGCGGATCGTGGGCCGGCAACCAGTTCCGCTATAACACCGCGTACGCGAACGTCAACAAGACGGTCATTCACAACACCTACGTCAATAAGACCGTCGTGAACGGCAATCAATACAATCACTCCAACGTCAGCTACAACGGCGGCAAGGGCGGCACGAACGCCAAGCCGACGCAAGGTCAGCTGACGGCCCGGAAAAATGGCCGCGCACCGACGACCGATCAAAAAAACCAGGCGCGCTTCGCGAGCGAAGACCGCAATCAATACGCCTCGGTCAACAAGGGCAAACCCTCGGTGACCGCGTCGGACAAACCCTTTAACGATTCGAATAAGCCGAAGAACTTTGCCCCGGTAACGACGGCCGATCGGCAAAACGCACAGAAGAACAACAAAGCCAACCAGAACGGCGCGGCGAACAAAGCACCGGCCAATCAGAACAAAGGCTCGATGCAGAGCAAGCCGGCGTCAGAAAACAAGTCGATGCAAAGCAAACCTGCCTCGCAGAACAAGATGCAGACGCAGAACAAGATGCAGACGCAGAACAAGATGCAGCAGAACAAAGCGCCGGCGACGACGCAGCATCACCAGCAGCCAAGCCAGCCCCCGCACCGGTCCAGCGCCACGATGCAGTCACAGCATCGCCCGCAAGGCAACACCATGCAGGGCCGCCCGCAGGGCATGCAGGCTCATCCGCAGGGCGGCAACCAAGGGCGCCCGCCCAGCGGAGGAAACAATCAGAACCGCAACAACGGCAACAACGGCAACGGCAAACCGCCGCATAGCTAGTCCCCGCTAAAGAGCAAAAGGCCCCTCGAAAACCGAGGGGCCTTTTATTTTGCCGGCTATCTCGCCGCGGGCAGGCCGTCGGCATCGAGCGGGATGCCGAGCATCAAACGCGTCACCTCGTCGTAGTTGGCGATGCCCGAAGCAATGCGGTTCGTTTTCAAATAGGCGTTATAAGTGCGCCAGGTCCAGTGCGCGAGAATGACGTTGATATGCCGCGCGTCGCGCTTGCGCAGTGCGACGAAATCGTGCCAGACCAGGGGCACGAACTCGTGCTTGGCGTAGCGCCGTTTCTGCGGCAAATACAAAAAGAGCTCGAACCAGCCGGCGTACTGCACCGCCGGATCGTGGGAGCGCAAGCAGGTGACGATCGCGAGATAGTTCGCTTCGTCTTCGCGGGCGAAGGCCGCGTCGTGACTCCACTCGTGCGCGTAATCGAAAGGGATCTCGAACCACAGCAGATCGGAGGCAACGGCGACGTTGAGCGTCAGCGGGTTGATAAAGCCGCTCGTTCCCGTCGCAAGCATGAACGGATTGAAGATCGTCGGCTTCGCGGGGCCAACCAGCGGCGCCCACGTGTCGCCCGAGCGCTGCACGGCCGGAAGCCACGCCGCACGCAGCGCCTCGCGGTCGAGCGGAAGTTTCGCGCGCGCGTGCGCCGCCGGTGCGAGCGCATTCATCTCCGCCATCGCTCGCCGGCGCAGGACCGCCGCAGCGGCCGGCGTGATCCGGGCCCCGTCGAAGCGCACGCGCGCCTCGAGCGGAGCTCGCGCGTAGTTCCAGCCCCAACTGAGTTCGAACCACACGGCGTAAAGCCCGAGCACGGCCGCGCAGCCCAACACCAGCGCACCGGCGTCGCGCCAGCGTTTGCGGCGCAAGCGCGCGAAAGCCACGATCTGCCAGACGATTGCAGCGATGCCCGCAAGCGCCGCCAGATCGCCGAGCGACCACGGCAGCCGATGAGTTATCGAATAGGCGATTCGCTCCCAAACCGGATAGGCGCCGTTTGAATAGGCGCTCTCGATCCAGGCAGCGGAGGGTTGAATGAGAAGTGCGATCGCGCCCAGCGCGATCGCGAGAACTTTAGAGCTGCTCTTTAGCGCTTGCTGTATTGGAAACGCTTGCGCGCGCGCTTGCGGCCGTACTTCTTCGATTCTTTTTCGCGCGGGTCGCGCGTTAGGAATCCGTTCTTGCGCAGCGTCTCCTTCAGCGACAAGTCCATCTCGACCAGCGCTCGCGCGATGCCGTGGCGAACGGCTCCCGCCTGGCCGGTTACGCCGCCGCCTTCGGCTTTGACGCGCACGTCGAAGCGCGAGAGGCTCTGCGTGGCCTCGAGCGGCTGGCGGACGATTTGCAGAAGCTGCGGCCGTGGAAAGTAGTCGTCGACGGCCTTACCGTTCACGGTGATGATGCCCTGACCGAGCATCAGCTTCACGCGCGCGACGGCGCGTTTACGCCGCCCGGTCGATTGAATAACGTCGAGACTCTCGTCCAAGAAAAACTCCTACGGCAGCGGCTGCGGCTTTTGTGCGTCGTGGGGATGCTCGCCGGCCACGTACACGTTGAGGCGGCGAAGCTGCACGTCGCGCAGGCGATTGGTGGCGAGCATGCCGCGCACGGCCTTCTCGATCAAGCGCTCGGGGTGCTTGTCGTGCATCTCCTGGGCGGACTGCACCTTGAGGCCGCCGGGATAGTTGCTGTGACGATAGTAGACCTTCTGCTTCCACTTGTCCCCGCCGAGTTCGATCTTCTCGGCGTTGAGGACGATCACGTGGTCTCCGTCGTCGATGTGCGGCGTCCAGGTCGGCTTGTGCTTACCCGAGAGCGCGCGCGCAATCCGGACGGCAAGGACGCCGAGACGCTGACCGGCAGCGTCGACGATGTACCAAGAATGCTCCGTATCGGCAGTTTTCTGCTGGTAGGTGCGCACAACCAACGAATCTTACGGGAAAGCCTGGCCTCAGTCAAGGTTTGGTGTCGGAGGTCCCAGGGCCGGCGGTTCGGCGAAGGAGTCGTACCCGTCGGCGTAGCGTACCCCGGCGAGGTAGAGTCCGGCGCCCGGGGCAACCGGGCCCGCGGCGGCGCGCTCGGCCCGCGCGAGAATCGCCGAGATCTCCGCCGGCCGGCGCCGTTCGCGCCCGACCTCGGTGACGGTGCCGACGAGCATCCGGACCATCCGGTGCAGGAAGCCGTCGGCGACCAGTTCCAGTCGGAGAAGCGACCCGCGCTGCTCGATATCGAAACGCGAAAGCGTACGAACCGTCGAAGCGGGCTCGCCGGCCGAGTTGACCGGCAGCGAACCGCAAAAGGCGCGGAAGTCGTGCTCCCCGAGCACCTGCTCCGCGGCGGCACGCAGCGCGCTCGGATTCAGCGGGTGCGGCACATGCCAGGCGTAGCGGCACAAAAGAGCGCTCGGCTGCGGACGGTTCAGAATCGCATAGATGTAGGTCCGCGCTCGGGCTCCAAAGCGAGCCGAAAAGCCGGCGTCGACGGCGCAGCTTTCGCGAATGGAGCAATCGTCGGGCAGAAGTGCGTTGAGGGCGAGCGTCAGCCGCTCGAACGCAAACGACGCCGTCGTCGCCAACGAAACGACCTGTCCGGTCGCGTGCACGCCGCTGTCGGTCCGGCCCGCGCCCGTTACTTTGATCGGCTCGCCGAAGAGCCGCGAGAGCGCTTCCTCTAAGACTCCCGCTACCGTCCGCACCGAGGGCTGCCATTGAAATCCGGCAAACGCGCTGCCGTCGTACTCGACCGTAAGGCGGAGGGTGGTCAGGCCGGGCAGGCTCCGTGCAGTTCGGCCTTCGCTGCGGCAAGGTCGCGTTGGAACGCAGGGTCCTGCATCATCGCGTAAGCGGCCAGCGTCCCGGAGGTCCAGCCCGCGACGACATCGCTTGGATAATGGAGGCCCAGAATGATCCGGTTCTGGCCAAACGCGCGCGCCTGCTTGAAGATCTCCGCGCGCTTGCACGGTACCGCCTGCGCCAAAACGACGGCCGCCGCCGCCGCGAACGCCGCGTGCCCGCTCGGATACGAGCCGCGGCGCTTTGCGGCGCCGGTGGGGCGAGGCCGCTCGTAATACTCTTTCGCCTGGTCGACCAGCTTGTGGACGTCCGCGCCGATCCGCGCGAAAAAGGCCGCGCTAACGGGATCGTGCATCGCGTCGAAATTTGGGCCGACCGAGGGCGCGAAGAAAAAGACGTTGCGAACGGCCTCTTCCGCGCGCTCCACTTGCGTGTCGCTGCGCGAGGCGATCGTGGCCGCGACCTGCGCTTGATCGGTCCGCTCCTGCAGCGAACCCGGATCGGGCGGCGGCGGAAGAAAGAGCACGAGATCGAGTTGCCCGGGATGCAGATAATGATAGGCGGTCTCGACGGCGAGGGCGCGCGCGCCGCAGAGCGCCGCGACGAGCAGCGCTGCGGCGGCCAGCCGGCGAGGAATCATCCGTGCTGGCGCTGGAGCGGAAACGGCAGCACGTCGCGGATCGAACGCTGGTTCGTCAGCAGCATGATCAGCCGGTCGACTCCGATGCCGATACCGGCCGTCGGCGGCATGCCGTATTCGAGGGCGCGAACGAAGTCCCAATCGGGCTCGGGCACTTCCTCGTCGCCGGCCAGCCGTTCGGCAATTTGTGCCTCGAAACGAGCCCGCTGGTCGTCGGGATCGTTGAGCTCGGTAAACGCGTTGGAGATCTCCATGTGCGCGCAAAACAACTCGTAGCGATCGGTAATCGCCCGATCCCCTTGCCGGCGCTTGGCCAGCGGTGAGATCGCCACCGGGTATCCGGTAACGAAGGTCGGCGCGATCAGCTGCGGCTCGACGACTCGTTCGAAGATCTTGTCGAGCGCGTGCGCGTGAGTCGGCGACCGCGGCAGCCCAAGTTCGCGGACGATCTCCTGCGCGCCGTCGGAATCGAGCACGCGATCGCGCCCGTACTCCCCTCGGCTATACTGTGCCATCGCGTCGAGATACTCGATCCGGGCAAAGGGCCTCGCAAACGAGATCGTACCGTCCTCGTGCGGCAGCGCGGTATCGCCCTCGGTGGCGATGCCGACGAGATGCGCGATCAGCGCCTCGTTGAAGTCCATCATGTCCCAAACGTCCCAGTATGCGGCGTACAGCTCGAGCATCGTAAACTCGGGATTGTGGGTCGTATCGATCCCTTCGTTGCGAAAGATGCGGCCGATCTCGTAGACCCGCTCGAGGCCGCCGACGATCAAACGCTTGAGGTTCAGCTCGGTCGCGATACGCAGCTGCATGATCCGGTCGAGGGCGTTGCAGTGCGTCACGAAGGGGCGCGCTGCGGCGCCGCCGGCGACGTGCAGCAGCGTGGGCGTCTCAACTTCGTAGAAACCGCGATCGTCGATGAAGCGGCGCATCTCCGCAATCAAGCGGCTGCGCATCATCAGCGTGTCGCGAACCTCGGGGTTGACGATCAGATCGACGTACCGCTGACGATATCGCTTCTCGACGTCTACCAGGCCGTGCCACTTGTCGGGCAGCGGCATCAACGCTTTGGCGATCGTGGTGAAGTTCGTGACGTGCAGCGTCAGCTCGCCCATCTTCGAGCGAAACATGAAGCCGCGAACCGCGACCAGATCGCCGCGATCGAGGCCGGCGAGATCGGCAAAGGCTTCGTCGCCGATCTCCTGTTTGCGCGCGTAGATCTGCAGCTTGGCGGTCCGGTCCGCCAAATCCGCAAAGACCGACTTGCCCATCGTCCGCTTCGAGAGCAAGCGCCCGGCCAAGCTCCATGCCTCCGCGGATGCGTCCTGACCGGGAACGAGAAAATTGTACCGCGCCAGCATCTCTTCTGCCGTCGCGTCGACCTCACAGCGCCGCTGCTCGAAGGGATCGCGTCCGCGGGAACGCAGAGCGGCCAGATTTTCACGTCTGGCCGCTACGAGTGCTGCTTCGGTCTTCCCGAGGTCGTCCAACTACGACGCTTTCTTTGTGGCCTTCTTGGGCGAGCTGCTCTTGATCGACTCGATCTTGTACTTGACCACGCCGCGCGGCGTTGCGACGTCGACGACGGTGCCCTTCTTGTGTCCCATCAAGGCTCGCCCCAAGGGAGACTCGTTGGAGATGCGTTGATTCGACGGATCGGCCTCGGCCGAACCAACGATCGAAAACTCGTAGCCGTCGTTCTTCTTCATATCTCGTACCTTGACGATCGCGCCCAGATGGACTTCGTCGGCGGCGTACTCCGATTCGTCGATGATGCGGGCGTTGCGGATCATCGCCTCGAGCTTGAGGATCCGCCCCTCAATGAAGGCCTGCTCTTGCTTCGCGTCTTCGTACTCGGCGTTTTCGCTCAGGTCGCCGTACTCTTTGGCCTGGCGGATCCGGTCGTTGACTTCGCGGCGGTGGACGCTCTTGAGCTCGTCGAGCTCCTGTTCCAGCTTCGTCAGACCCTCCGCGGTCAGGACGATCTCTTTGTCGTTCAACTAATTCTCGACCTCACGTGGGCGTGGTCGGCGCCCAACAGCTAATGATGCGCCTTGCGAACGCTGGCGCCGATTGTTCTCAACGCCCGGCGGGAACGCCTTCTATACCCGGGCGCCGCCCCTTCTAACCCGCCGGGGGACCCAGGTCGATGACGCGGGGCCGCAGCGCAAGCTCGTGCAGCAGGCGTTCGTAGTCGGCCGGCACGACGTCGCTCCACTTCTTCCCCAGCAGCGCCAGGAGCGCCGCCTCGAGCACGTTGGTCCCGAAAGAGCGCCCGGCAAGCTCCGGGGTCGTCGTGATGAGCGTTTTGACGCCGCGCGCCGCCAGCTCGTTAACGTCGCGCTGCGTCACCGTATTGGTCAGGACGATCTTACCGTCGAGCCGGTCGGGCATGAACTGGCGCATGAAGTGAAAGTCGCCGGCGATGATCTCGGCTTCTTCGTAATAGCGCGGATATTTTGGCTCGGGCGGCTTCTCTTGTTTCTTGCCGGTCGGATAGAAGAACTGAAACGGCAGCTTGCACGCATCCGGCAGATACTTTTCGGCGAGCGCTTCGAACTCGTGCAATCCGCGCACCGGCATGTCTTTGTCGAGCGCGAAGATGAAGTCGCCGAAGAGCACGTCGGCGCCGGCGTCGACCAGCGCCTGCGCCATTCCGAAGCGATCGAGCGCGCTGACCATCAAGACGTGCTTGCCCCGCAGGTCTATCGAAAGCTCGTCCTGCATGAAGCGCACCGCTTCGCGCTCGAGCGTGTTCTTCAATCCGCTGCCATCGACGATCGGCGTGATCTTCGCGGCTTCGAGCAGTCGCAGACCGTCGCGCAGGGCGTAGCGGTGCCGTCCGGCGTAGAGGTAGACGTCGATGCCGCCCAAGCCGATGGCGTCGACCTTTCCGTCGAGCTCGTGGACCATCCCGATCGCGACGTCGAGCTTGCCGTCCGTCCCGACACGCGAGATATCGAACCGCTCGCCGAGCAGCGTCGCTTCGGCGCGGTGATCGCGGGTGCTCGAACCAAGCGAAACGGAAACGACGCTCTTCATCGGCTCGCCAACCTTCCTCCGGCTTCGCGCAGCGCCGCAGCCTCGCGGGTCGCGACGATGCTCTCCGGCGTGATCGCAGCGTCGAACGCGCGCATGTCGGCGAGCTCAAATCCGCAGCGCCGCGCCATCTCTTGGATCTCGATGACCTTTTCGAGTTTGATGCCTCGGCCGATCGTGTAGGGCTCGAGCCGCCCTTCCAGCGCGAGGATCATCGTTTCGCTCATGCACGCCAGCGCGGTGCGTGCCGGCAGATTCAAATCGAAGTCGGTCCCCGGCTCGCGCACGCGCTCGAAGCGCGGCTGCCCGGGCACCCGCATGTTGCCGCCTTCGACGACGAGCACGTCGGGCCGCTCGCCGCCCACTCGCCGGCTCACGTCGTGGGGCAGCGAAAGCTCGCAGACGATCGCCCCGGTTTGCAAGTCCTCGGGCTCGATCACGTCCTGCGTCGAGCTCGTCGCCGTGAGCACGAGCTGCGAGCGCCGCACCGCGCTTGCGACGTCGGTCGTGTACTCGCTCTCGCAGGGGAGCGCCGGAGCGACTTCTTCGTAGAATTTACGCAGACGCGTCGCGTTGCGAGCGACGAGGATCATCCGTCGTACCTTCGGGGCGATCAAACGCGCGCATGCGGCGCCGATCGACCCGGTCGCACCGATGACCGTCATCGTGCACTCGGCCGGGTCGACGCCCATCTCGCGAGCTCCGCGGAAGAGGCTCTGCACGCCGGCGGCGATCGTTAATGAGTTACCGGTCGTCACCGGGATCGGCGAACGCTCGTTGATCGTGATCCCCGCGTCGCCGACGACACCGGTGAAGGCGCCGAGGCCGGCCACCTGCGCGCCAAGCCCCGCACCGATCTCGATCGCACCGAGAATTTTCTTATACACCTCTTCGCGCGGCAGATCGACGACCTGCTGCGGCAGAAAGGTCGCCGCCACGAACCATCCCTCGGTCTCCCGTCCGTCGGGCGTGCGCACGCCGGTTACGTGCACCGCGGCGTAGGGCGGCATCCACTCCATGATCTTGCGTAAAATCGGCTCGCCCTTGCCCTTCGCGCCAGGCTCGTACCGCTCGATATCCTGCAGCGACAGCGGATGAATAACGAAACAGAACTTATTCACGTACCGCGCGCCTCCGCCTGACGCTTGAGCGCTGCGAGCATCATCTCGCTATTCTCGCGAACCTTGCGCTCGAGGGTCGGACCGATGAGCTCGGCGAGCGTGGGGACGCCGAAATCGAAGTCGACGCCGAGCACGACGTGCGTGCCGTCGGCGTGATGCTCGAAGGTCCACGCGCCTTCGAACTTGTCGAGATCGCCCTCGATGAGTTTGTAATCGATGCGCAGCCCGGCGTCGTCGAAGCGGTCGTCTTCCGTCCACTCGATCGGCGCTTCCTCGACGAGCGTCTTCCAGCGCGAGATCACGCCGTCGGGGCGGCGTTCGAGGATCGTAACGGTCTCGACGTCGGGCATGAACTGCGGAAAATGCTCCTGATCCTTTGCCAACTCGTAGACGCGTTGGGCGGGTGCATCAATCACGATCGTGCTCTCGACATACGGCATCTTGGCGCGGTTACAGTACGCCCAACTTCGCGTAGGCGGTCGCGACGCCCCCGCGCAGCGCGTCGATCGCACATTCGATTTCACTCTCGCTGACGATGAGCGGCGGTTCCAAGCGGATCACGCGCTGCTGATTGAGCGTCCATGCCGCGGTCACGCCGGCTTTGAGCATCTCGGGAATGATCCAGCCGCCGTACCCTTCGTGGCTCAGTTCGACGCCGACGAGCAAACCTAATCCGCGAACTTCTCGCACGACCGAAGGATACTGCTCGGCGATATCGCGCGTGCCCGCGAGCATTCGTTCTCCGAGCATCCCGGCGCGCTTCGCGAGTCCGTCGTCCTCGAGCACCTCCATCGCCGCCAAGGCCGCGGCGCAGGCAAGCTCGCTGCCGCCGAAGGTCGAGGTATGCAGCAGCGGCTCCTTGCCGAACGCGCGGTTCCAGATGCCGGGACGCGCGATGAACGCGCCCGCCGGAACGACTCCGCCCGAGAGCCCCTTGGCCAGCGTCATCACGTCGGGAACGACGCCGTCGCGATCGCACGCGAAGCGATATCCGCACCGCCCGAGTCCGGTCTGCACCTCGTCGGCGATAAAGAGCGCGCCCGTCCGATCGCACGCCTCGCGAATGGCGCGCAAATATCCGGCCGGCGGTACGTTAACGCCTCCTTCTCCTTGGACCGGTTCGACGAGAAACGCGGCCGCGTCGCTCAGAACGTCGTCGAGCCCGTCGATGAGGCCGTAGGGAATGCAGAGTGAATCTGCGAGCAGCGGACGAAACGGCCGCTGAAAGGCTTCGCGCCCGCTCACGGAGAGTGCACCCAACGTTTTTCCGTGATAGGCGTCGAGCGTACCGACGATCTTCGCGCGTCCGGTCGCGGCGCGCGCGAGTTTGATCGCTCCTTCGATCGCCTCGGTTCCGCTGTTGCACCAAAAAGAAATTTCGAGGTCGCCGGGAGCCAGTTCGGCGAGGCGGCGCGATGCACGTCCCAGCATCACGTTGAACATCGTCTTGCCGGAGAGCGACATCAGCTCGAGCTGCGCGCGCACGGCGGCGAGCACGCGCGGATGGCTGTGTCCCAGCGTGAAGACCCCGTAGCCCCCGGCAAAATCGAGATAGGCTTTGCCGTTCTGATCCCAAATCGTCGCGCCTTGCGCGCGCACCTCGACCGGCGATCCGGAGATCTTCATGACCCGCGCCAGCGGCGGATTGACGAACCGTTTGTAGTTCTCGTAGGTCTCCGACGCAAGCTCCTGCGGTGAGGCGGCGCCGTAGAGGTCGTCGCGCGCTTCGATCACGCGGCAACCAGCCCCGCCGACTCGAGGCGAGCGATCGTCGTCTCGATCGTTTCGATCGCCTCGGCCGCGTTCTCGATTCGCATGATGCGTTCGCGCAACGACGCAGCCCCGGAAATGCCTTTGAGGTAGAGCGCGACGTGTTTGCGCATTTGCGGAACGGCGCGCGGCTCCCCGAGTTCTTCGACCATCGTGCGATAGTGAACGATCGCAAATCGTAACCGCTCCGCCGGCGGCGGCAGCGGACGCGCGTCGCGTCCCTCCATCAGATCGGCGATCTGGGTGACGAGCCAGGGATTGCCGAGCGTCGCGCGCCCGAGCATGATCGCGTCCACCCCGCTTTCACGCATGCGCTGCAACGCGAGATACGGGTCGTCCAGATCGCCGTTTCCGATCACCGGAATCCCGACGCCCCGTTTCAGGCGCGCGATGTGCTCCCAGTCCGCTTCACCTCTGTAGAACTGCTTTGCGGTGCGCGCGTGCAGCGTCACGGCCGCAATGCCGGCATCCTGGGCGCGGCGCGCGACGTCGAGATAGACGAGCGCATCCTCGCTCCATCCCAGCCGCATCTTCATCGTCACCGGACAATCGACGGCCTCGACAACCGCCCGCATGATCGCTTCGCAGCGCTGCGGGTCGCGAAGGCAGGCGGAGCCGCCGTTGGTCTTCGTCACCTTCGGCGCCGGACAGCCGAAGTTGATGTCGACGATATCGGCCCCGCACTCGCGCACGACCTTCGCCGCGAGCGCCATCGTCGCCGGGTCGTCGCCCCAGAGCTGCGTCGAGACCGGACGCTCGAGCCCGTGCTGGTCGATCATCTCCATCGTCCGCCGGCTTCCGTACTTGAGCGCGTTCGACGAGACAAACTCGGTCACGGTCAGGCCGAGACCGAAGGGTCGATAGAGGGCGCGCATCGTCCGGTTCGTCACGCCGGACATCGGCGCGAGGACGAGCGGCGGCCAGATCTCGATCGGACCGACGTGCAGCGGTGGTACCGGCATGCTGCTATGGGTTAAACGGCTCGTCACCGGGCGCCTCGCCGCCCCCTTGGCGCGCAAAGAGACTCAGCCCGAGCAGGCTCAGATGAGGATCGACGGCCTCAACGACGGGCGCATGCTTGGCGACGACGTCGCCCAGGCCGCCGGTGGCCACGACCATTGCGCGCACGCCCATCTCCGAGCGAATCCGCTCGACGATCGCCTCCACCTGTCCCGCGAAGCCGTAGACGATGCCGCTCTGCAGAGCCTCGACGGTATTGCGCCCAATTGCCCGGCCGGGTGCTTCGAGTCCGATCTGCGGAAGTTTGGCCGTCCGCCCGATCAAGGCGTCGATCGAAACGTTGACGCCGGGCGCGATCGCCACGCCGAGGTACTCGCGCGCCGCCGAGATCGCGATGAAGACCGTCGCGGTGCCGAAGCTCACGACGATCAGCGGCGCGCCGAACCGTTCGAGGCCGCCGATCGCGGCGGCTACGAGGTCGGCGCCGACCTCGGCCGGGTTCTCGGTGACGACCGGGATCAGGCGCTGCGTCTGCGGCTTGAGGAAGACCGGCGACGTGCCGAAGAAACGCGTGCAGACGCTTTCGAGGATCGGATCGAGCTTCGGGACGACGCTCGCAATCGCGACCGCGCCGATCGCGGCGAGCTCGACGTTTCCGGTTGCAAAAAGCTGCGTGAAAAAGACGCCGTACTCGTCGGGCGTGCGACGCAGCTCGGTCGTCACGCGCCAGGTGTGCGTCAACCGATCCCCGGAGAAACACCCGAGCTTGGTTTCGGTGTTGCCGACGTCGATCGTCAAGAGCACTGCATCAACTCCTCGATCCCATCGAGCAGCCGGCCCGCGAGCGTAGCCTTCGCGGCTCGCCCGAGCTCCTTGCGCCCCGACTCGCCCCAGAGCAGCACGAGCTCGTTTGGACCGAGGCCGAATCCGCGTTCGCCGCGCACGTCGTTAACCGCAATCGCGTCGAGATGCTTCGCCTGCAGCTTCGCGCGCCCGTTCGCTTCGTGGTCCTCGGTCTCGGCGGCAAAGCCGACGAGAAAACTCGTGCCCTTCGCTTCGCCGAGCGCCGCCAAGACGTCGGGATTCGCCTCGAAGGCGACGACCAGCTCGGCGCGGCCTTTTTTGAGCTTCGAATCGCTCGACTCAGCCGGCCGCCAGTCGGCGACCGCGGCGCTGGCGATCACGAGGTCGGCACCGGCCGCGTGCGCGAGCGCCGCGTCGTAGAGCTCGCGCGCGCTCGTCACGCGCACCACTTCGACACCCGGCGGCGCTTCGAGAAGCGTCGGGCCGAGCAGCAGCGTAACGCGCGCACCGCGCAACGCCGCTTCGCGTGCGAGCTCGATGCCGGTCGAACCGGTTGAGGCGTTGCTGACGAAGCGCACGGGATCGAAGGCTTCGCGCGTCGGCCCGGCCGTAATCGCGACGCGCTTTCCTTGGAGCGATTGCCGCCGGCGCAGCGCGCGCTCGAGCGCTTCGAGCAGCCGCTCCTCGGAGGCCAGACGCCCCAGACCCTGCTCGCGCTCCGCGAGAAAACCGCGTTCCGGATCGACGATCTCGTAGCCGCGAGCCCGCAGCGCAGAGAGATTGGCTTGCGTTGCAGCGTCATCGTACATCGCCTCGTTCATCGCCGGCGCGAGAATGCGGGGGATGCGCGCCGCCAGCAGCGCCGCCGTCAGCACGTCGTCGGCAATGCCGGCGGCGAGCTTTGCAATAAGGTTTGCCGTCGCCGGCGCGACGAGCGCGACCGCGGCCTCGCGCACCAAGCGAATGTGCGGTATGCGTTCGGGAAGGTCCCAAAGCGAGGTGTATACCGGACGCGCGGTCAGCGACGCGAACGTCAAGGGAGCCACGAACCGCTCCGCCTCGGCGGTCATCACGACGTCGACCTCGGCACCGCGCTGAACGAGCGTGCTGGTCAGTGCGGCCGCCTTATATGCGGCGATTCCGCCGGCGACGCCGAGAAAGATGCGCGCTTGCTCGAACGGCTTCACCGGGACACCCACAGGTTGTCGATCAAACGCGTCGTGCCCAAACGCGCCGCGCCGATGATGAAAGCCGGCGGACGCAGTTCTTCGATCGGCTCAAACGACGTACCGTCGACCAGGTCGAGGTAGTCGAGCTTCGCGAGCGGGCTCAGCGCCGCTCGTCCGGCCGCGAGCGCCTGGGCTTTCGCCGCGCCGCCCTCGAGGGAAGCGCGCACCGCGCGCAACGCCGCGTAGAGGCTCGGCGCAGCCGCGCGCTGCGTTTCGTCGAGGTAGCGGTTGCGGCTGGACATCGCCAAGCCATCGGGCTCGCGAACGGTCGGAACGATCTCGAGTTCGACGGCGAAGTTGAGATCGCCGAGCATTTTACGCGCGAGCACGGCTTGCTGCGAGTCTTTCTGTCCCAGGAAGAGCACGTCGGGCTGCACGATGTTGAGCAGCTTGGCGATCACCGTCAGCACGCCGCGAAAGTGTCCCGGCCGGATCGCGCCTTCGAAATGGGCATCGGATGAATCGACGTCGACGCGGGTAGCGAAGGCGTCGGGGTACATCGCCTTGGGTTCCGGGGCAAAGAGGACGTCGACGCCGGCGGCGGCGAGCCGCTCGCGATCGCGGGGCAGATCGCGCGGATACCTTGCCAGGTCTTCGTTCGGCCCAAACTGCAGCGGGTTGACGAAGATCGAGGCGACGACGGCGCGGCAGCGTTCGCGTGCTTGCCGCACCAGCTCGAGGTGCCCGTCGTGCAGCGCCCCCATCGTCGGAACGAAGCCGATCGGCCCCCGCAGCTCCGACAGCAACGCGCGCAAGCGCGCAACCGAATCGGCACTTTGCACGAGCTCTTAGTACCTCGCCGTTACGACCGGGTTACGCGCAGCATCGTCCGCCCGACGACGAACGGGACGCCGATCGGAAGCGGCACGTCGCCGACGACGGGCTCGCCGTTGAGGCGCGTTCCGTTGCGGCTTCGCAGATCGGTCAGTCGAATCGAGCCGGAATCGATCTCGAGCCGCGCGTGCTGACGAGATACGTAGCGGTCGAGTGCGAGGCAGGCTTGCGCCAAACCATCGTCACGCCCGATGATGATCTGGCGCTCGAACGGCCAGGTCTTGCCGTCGAGCGGGCCGCTGAGCACTTCGAGCACGTACATGCCCGCCAGCCCTTCTCTAGCGGAACCGGCCGCCTCCTGGCGGGAGGCAACCTAAGAAATCGCCCGGAGGGCGACGATATAAGAGAGGTACGATGGACGACCGAATCGATCAGCTGCTCCACCTCATCGAAGCCGAGCCCGATGGTTTGCGGGCTGCCGAGTTTCTCCAAGCGCAAGAAATTCTCCAGAGCCTGGTCGGCAAGACGGTCGCCGCTGCCTATGTCGAGGACACGCGCATCATCCTGACGACGTCGGACGGCTGCCGCTACCACTTTTACGGCTTCATGGGCAGCGTCGCAGCCGACTAGTCAGGCCTCTCCAGCGCGCGCGCTGCGAAGAGCGCGCCGAGGTACGCGTGAGCGAGGCTCACGCCGCCCTGCACGTAGACTTCATACGGCGCGCGCAAAGGCGCGTCGCACGAAAGCTCGATCGTCGCACCACCGACGAACGCTCCCGACGACATCACCACGGGGTCGGTGTAACCCGGCACGGCGCCGGGTTCCGGACGGAATCGCGCGTTCACGGGCAGCGCGCTCTGCAGCCCCTCTGCGAAGCGGCCTAAACGCTGCGCGCTCCCCAAACCGATCGCCTGCACGATATCGGTACGCTTCGCGCCGCAGACCGGATCGACACGATAACCCAACGCCGCAAAGAGCGCGGCGAAGAAATCGAGACCGCGCAGCGAGGCTTCGACGATCGACGGCGCGAGGAAGAGTCCTTGAAAAAAAGCGCGACCGAACCCGAGCGTCGGCCCGAGCGCGGCGCCGAGCCCGGGCGCGTAGAGCCGGGCGGCGACACGTTCGACCAGCTCGTGCCGTCCCGCAACGTACGCGCCGGCGGGTGCCACCGATCCGCCGAGATTCTTGATCAGCGAACCCATGATCAGATCGGCGCCGCGCGGAAGCGGTTCGCGGTCTTCGACCAGCTCGCCGTAGCAGTTGTCGACGAGCACCGTTGCCTGGGGCGCCTTCTCTTTGACCAAACGATACGCGGCCTCGCACTCGGCGACGCTCAGCGCGCGCCGCGGTGCGTAACCGCGGGAGCGTTGGATAAATACGCTCGCAACCGTTCCGCCTTCGAGCGCGCGCGCGACGGCGTCGAGATCGACTCCGCCATCCGCCCCAAGCGCGACCTCCGCGTACTCCACGCCCTGGGAGACCAGCGAATACGGCGCGGTGCAGATCGCGTTGCGCAGCGTGTCGTAGGGAGCACCCGAGATCGAGAGCAGCGTTCGCGACGGCGGCGTACAGGCCGCGAGCGCCGCTACGATCGCGTGCGTTCCGCTGACGATCGACAGCCGCGCGAGGGCGCGCTGCGCGCCGAGCACGCGCGCGAGCAGCGCTTCGTACCGCTCGCGCGCCGCATCGTCGTAGCCGTAGCCGGTCGTTCCCGCGAGGTCGCTCTCCGCGATCCCCTCCGCGAGAAAGGCCTCCAACACGTTGACCTGGGTCGCGCGCTGCGCCGGATACTCGAGCCTCGCGCTTGCTTCGTATGCCGCGAGCGCCGCCTCGCGCACGCGACCGCCGATACCAAAGCGTTCGCAGATTCGAGCGATCATTTTTCGCCCTCGACGTGCCGCTCGTAGGCTCGAACGAACGGATAGTATATCGCGGTCGCGAGCGCAACGTTGAACGCGGCCAGTGCGAGCGCGCGCAGATCCTGCGTCGCCAGGTATGTCGAGACGAACGTCGGTATCGATGAGG
The DNA here is from genome assembly GCA_036264815.1 of Candidatus Cybelea sp. Lineage (GTDB taxonomy): Bacteria > Vulcanimicrobiota > Vulcanimicrobiia > Vulcanimicrobiales > Vulcanimicrobiaceae > Cybelea. The sequence goes on along the minus strand of DATAQH010000169.1, from coordinate 1,529 downwards.
GAACGTAAAACGCCGCGCGCGAGACCAAGCCGGTGACGACCGCAACATAGGTGACGGTCGCCAAGACGACCGGCGCGCCGACGAATGGCAGCACTAAGTGCGGGTTAAAGACCACCGGAGCGGCAAAGAGCAGCGGCTCGTTCAGATTGAAGAGCGCCGGCACGATCGTCGCGCGTCCAACCCGGCGCAGCCGCGGAACTCGCGAGAGGGCAAAGAGCCCCGCCAGCGGCAGCGTCGCTCCCGCTCCGCCGGGAAAGACGAAAAGAAAGAGCGAGACGACGACCACGTAGGGCAGCGGCTGGTGGACGGTAAAGGCGTGCGTGTTCTGCATCTGCATCGTGAGATACACCGGCGTGACGATCGCCGCGAGCACGGCGGGTCCGTGGACGCCGGCCGTCCAGAGCAGCGTTTCGATCAAGACGATCGCGATGAGCGCGACATAGGTATCGCCCAGATGCGCGATCGGCTGCATCGCGCCGGCGATCTCCGCCGGCAGCGAGACGTGCAAAGCATACAGCGCGGCGAACGTCGCGACGCCGAGCGCCGAACCGAGCCAGTCGGCGAGCGGCGGACGAATGCGGCGCCGCAGCAGCCAGATCCACGCGGCGGCGATTCCACAGGCCAGCATCGCGATGAAGAGCCCGGCGGTTCCCGTGAGACGCAGGTACTCGATCACGTTGCGTCCGAACGGCCGCGGCAGGGCGAGCACAAACGCGGCGATGCTGCCGAGCAGCAGCGGCGTCATCGCGTACCCGGTCGCGCGAGCTAAGCGAACCGGCAGAATCACCACCAGGGCTGCAGCCATAACGCCGAACGCCGGAAGTAAGGCGCCCGCGACGCGCAGCCCGAGCGCTTCGTCGCGTCCCGCTCCCGAGGCGATCTGCGCAACGAGAATCCCGGCGAACGCGACGGCCAGGCCGATAAAGCTCCAGGGCAGCCCGTCGCGAAGCGCGACGACGAACGCAAGCTCTCCGAGCCGCCGCATAATCGGGACGGCTCGCCGCTCGAAGGCGAGGAAGAGCCTAGAGGCGGCGGACCACGGCTTCGACGCGACCGACGATCTCGACATCGCTCGCGTAGATTGGCGCCATCGCGCGATTCTCCGGCTGTAGGCGAACACGCCCCGCTTCGCGATAGAAGCGTTTGACGGTTGCCTCGCCGTCAAGCATCGCGACGACGATCTCGCCATTTTCTGCCGAACGCTGCGGACGCACGAGGATCAGATCGCCGTCGAGAATCGCGGCATCGACCATTGAGTCGCCCTGCACGCGCAGCATGAACGCGTCGCTGGAGCGGGGTACGAATGCCGCGGAGAGGGCAAACTCGCCCTCGACATCCTCCTGCGCGGTGATCGGCACGCCGGCGGCAACCCGGCCGAGAATCGGCATTACCACGGTATCGTGGGGCGGAGGCCCTCCGGCCGAACGCATCGCGCGCGGCTTGGTCGGATCGCGCGAGATCATCCCCCGGCGCTCGAGGGCTTTGAGGTGGGCGTGGATCGTAGATGAGGACGAAAGCCCGACGCGCTC
>DATAQH010000151.1:0-1851 GCA_036264815.1 Candidatus Cybelea sp. | reverse complement strand
CGGTCGACGACCGGCAATGCCGAGAGTCCGCTGCCGTAGAACTCGACGAACTTTCCAACCACGCCCTTGCGCCGCAGCATCTCGGCGACGGTCAACACCAGATCCGTAGCGGTCACGCCTTCTCGAAGTGCGCCCTCCAGGCGAAAGCCGACGACCTGCGGGATCAGCATCGTCACCGGCTGTCCGAGCATTGCCGCTTCGGCTTCGATCCCGCCGACGCCCCACGCGAGGACGCCCAGACCGTTGACCATCGTCGTGTGCGAATCGGTCCCGACGGCGGTATCCGGATAGGCGAGCACGGCACTCGTGTCGCCGGAGGCACCGAAGACCACGCGCGCAAGATACTCGATATTGACCTGATGCACGATTCCAGTTCCCGGCGGGACAACGCGAAGGCCGCTCAAGGCAGACTGGCCCCACTTTAGGAAGGCGTAGCGCTCGCGGTTGCGCTCGAACTCGAGATCGGTGTTCTTTTCCAGCGAACCGTTCGAGCCGAAATAATCTACTTGCACGGAGTGATCGATGACCAGCTCGACGGGCTGCAGCGGATTGATCTTGGCAGGATCGCCCCGCATCTCCGCCATCGCGTCGCGCATCGCTGCAAGGTCGACGACGCAGGGTACGCCGGTAAAGTCTTGCAGTAGAACGCGCGCCGGCGAAAAGGCGATCTCTCGTTCCTTACCCGGGGCGCCGTCGTAACGCGCCAAGGCTTCGATATCCTCTTTGGTTACGCCGATGCCGTCCTCGTAACGCAGCAGGTTCTCAAGCAGAATTTTCAGCGAAAAGGGAAGCCGCGAGAGCTTTGCGAGGCCTATCTCCTCGAGCGCCCCCAGGCGAAAGTACGCATAGGACCGATCGCCCGCGCGAAGCGTGTCGAGCGCGTTGAAGCTATTCGGGTGGTTGTTCATCGAGCAGCCGTACTTTGGGATCACCGCTTGCGTAGCCTTCGATCTTTAAGGAAGCACCGCCGCACAGCAGCCGCCAAAGGGGATCCGCCACCAGCGCGAGCCGCCAGGGCTGCAGCGCCAAGCCGCGCTCGAAGCTTGCCCGATCGCGCGGGATCTCGCGCGCGATCCGTTCGAGCGCAGCCCGCGGTACGAGCAGGCTCGAAGGTAGTTCCGCCTCGCGAGAGATCTCCGAGATCGCGGCGCCGAGCAACGAGACCAGCGCATCGCGCGCCGGCGTTGCCGGCCGAACGGGACGCTGCGGCAAGTCGTCCTCGGGTATCGCCTGCCCGCGCGCAACCGCTTCGAGAATTGCGGGCCCAAGCTGGCGCTTCATTCCACCGTCGAACCGGCGCAGCTGCGCGAAATCCTCGGCGCGTGCCGGTTTGGTCGTCGCCAGCCCAGCGATGACATCGTCGGGCAATATGTATCTCACGGGAAGGTCGCGATCGCGTGCGATAGCGTCGCGCAGCTTTACGAGCTCGCTAAGAATGCCTAGTTCGCGACGGCTCATCCGCATCGCGCCCGGAATGCGTAGATACGCGCGCCGCTCGTCCATTCGATACCGCTCGATGTCGCCGAGTTCGGTGCACTCCTCATAGACCCACTCGTAGCGGCCTTTTTCCTCAAGCCGCGGCTGCAGCGAGTCCCACATCGGCAGCAAATGCACGACGTCGCCGACCAGGTACTCGATCTGCCGCTCGGAAAACGGCCTCGCCGACCAATCGCTGACCGTCTGCGATTTTGCCAAGCGAACGTCGCGGACGCTGCGCACGAGGTCGGCGAGCGAGACCTGCATACCGTATCCGAGAAACGACGCGGCGACTTGCGTATCGAAGACGTGGGACGGCACGAGGCCGTAACGATCGGCGAAGATTTTCAGATCGGCAGAGAGCGCGTGACCGAT
>DATAQH010000146.1:0-13774 GCA_036264815.1 Candidatus Cybelea sp. | reverse complement strand
GCCGGGGCCCCCAAAGTTGCTGCAACCTAGGGGCGGTATGTTTCTGTGGCACTTTCCTTCGAGTCACCCCGACAGGACGTTATCCTGCACCCAGCCCTGTGAAGCCCGGACTTTCCTCCCCTCGATCTCGTCGAAGGGCGGTCACCCGGCGTACTCCGCGACGGTAGTATACCACTGGGCAAGGATTTCAGCGGCATCGACGAGCCGGGGACCCGGGCGGCTGAGATAGGCGTTGCCGTCCATTGCCAAGACGCGGCCGCTCCGATGTACGTCGAGTTCCCGCCAATACGCAACGGCGTCGAGCTGGTCGATTGCGCGTCTGGTAGCGTCGAGATCGAAGCCGCAGGGGCTGACGACAACGGCCTCCGGCTGCACATGCGCGATCTCCGCCCACTCCAAGCGCCGTGAGTTCGCGCCGGGGTTGCCCAAGATCGGCTCGCCGCCGGCGAGTTCGACGAGACCGGGAATCCAGTGCCCGGCGCTCATCGGCGGATTGGTCCACTCCAAGATGAGGGTGCGCGGACGGTGCGAACGGCCCGACGACTTACGTTGAAGTGCAGCAACACGCCCGCGCAGAGACCCGAGAAGCGCCTCGGCCTCCCGCGCATGCCCCGTCGCATCACCCAAAAACGAAATCGTCGCAAAGACGTCCTCGAGCGACGCCGGCTCGAGCGAAACGATACGTGCCGTTCGACTTCGCTCAGGGTGACCCGAGCTCAACTGTTTGGCCGCGCGTTCGACGATTTCGTACGAGACCGCGCAGACTTCGCAGAGCTCCTGGGTAACGATGAGATCGGGCGCGAGACTTTCGAGCAGCGCCGAATCGAGATGATAGAGGCTCGATCCGGCGTGAACGGCGGAGCGAACGTGGCGATCGATTGCCGCGGGATCGTGCAGCTGCGTTCCGGTCGCGGCGGTGAGCCGCGGTAAGTGCTTTGCTTGCGCGGGATAGTCGCACTCATGCGTGACGCCGGCGACTTGGTCGCCGGCGCCGATCGCAAAGAGAATCTCCGTGGCACTGGGCAGCAGACTAACGATTCGCACGCTTACCTCGTGGAGCTTGGGTCGTAGGCGACACCAGCGTAGCACCGGCAAAGGAGGCTCGAATGCGGCCAAAACTGCGCACGCTCCTGGAGAGGGATCTTCTTAGTTACTCTCCCTGTGCGAGCGAGTAGCCGCGCTCACCGTTAAACGTGTAGAGTCCCTCGGTCTTAATCACGTCGAAGCCCGCCTTGTTGGCGGCCTCGAGCAGCGCGACGACGTGGTCGGCGGTGAAGGGTTTTCCGTCGCCTTCGAAGCGGCACGACCAGTGATCGCTCCAGTACGTGTCGGGGTTGCCGTTCGGCCAGACTTTGGTGCCCCGATTGCTGATCGTCGTGAGACGAGTGTCGTCAACGCCGAGCTGCTGCATCAGGCCGGCGATCACGTCGGGATCCCCATCGCGGCGGTCGATGAAGAGGTCTACACCCGTTCGCACTTTCATCGGAGGCTTGCCGGCCGGCCGGATCGCCAGGTTCATCTGAACGTCTTTATCGTATTCGGCCGGTTTGAGGTTTTCGGGTTTCTCACCTAAACGCGCGATGACCGCATCGGCAAACTCTTTCGTCCCAACCTTTTTGCGCGACGTCCCTTCTTTATAAATGTCGTAGGTATGGACGCCCTCTTCGATCGTCAGCAGCCAGGCGTTGTGCACTTGCTCCGCGACGTCGGCTTGCCCGACGTGTACGAGCATGAGGATCGCGCCGTGCAGCAGCCCGGACGGATTTGCCAGGTTCTGGCCGGCACGGCGAGGCGCCGAACCGTGGATCGCTTCGAACATCGAGCAGTGATCGCCGATGTTGGCCGAACCTGCGAGGCCGACGGAACCGGTGATCTGCGCGGCGACATCGGAGAGAACGTCGCCGTAGAGATTCGGCATCACGATCACGTCGAAGGCTTCGGGTGTGTCGGCCATCTTGGCCGCGCCGATGTCGACGATCCAGTGCTCGTTCTCGAGCTCCGGATACTCGGCGGCGATCTCGGTGAACGTCCGGTGAAATAGGCCGTCCGTGATCTTCATGATGTTGTCTTTGGTGAAGCAGGTGACTTTTTTGCGTTTGTTCGCGCGGGCGTACTCGAAGGCATAGCGGATTATCCGCTTGCTGCCCGGCCGCGAGATCAGCTTGAGACACTGTGCCACCTGGTTGGTCTGGCGGTGTTCGATGCCGCCGTAGACGTCCTCTTCGTTTTCACGAACGATGACGACGTCCATCGCCGGATGTTTGGTGGCGACGTACGGATAGAGGGACATGCAGGGACGAAGGTTGGCGTACATCCCGAGCGTCTTGCGAACGGTGACGTTGAGGCTCTTGAAGCCGCCGCCTTGCGGCGTTGTGATCGGCGCTTTCAAGAAGACCTTCGTGCGCCGCAGGGATTCCCAGGACGAAGGCTCGATGCCGTTGCTCAAACCTTTGTTGTAGACCGACTCACCGATCTCGATCCGTTCGAGTTCGAGCCGCGCTCCCGCGGCGTCGAGAATTCGCAGGGTGGCGGTCATGATTTCGGGGCCGATTCCGTCGCCGTAGGCGACCGTGATAGGTGTCGTCATTGCGCCGCGACGCACCGGAACTTTGCGTACATATAGGGATAGTCGTCGAAGAACCAGTTCCGGAAGCTTCGCCGGATCATCGTGCGCGCGGTCACCGGGCTCGCGCCCTTCATCACGTAGTGGCGGCCGTCAAAGAAGTCGACCGAATATTGCGGATAGGAGGCCATCGGCTCGAATCCGGGCAGCGGCCCAAAAGGGGTCGCGGTCCACTCCCAACCATTGCCGATCAGGTCGGCAACGCCCCAGGCGCTATCGCCGTCCGGGTGAGCGTCGACGGGTTCGGGATCGAAGCGCGCAATTCCGAAGTTGCCGTGCCGAGCCTCCGGTTCTTGCGCTCCCCAGGGGAAGGCGCGTTCGCTGCCGTCGGGCGCGCCGTAGGCGGCCCGATGGTACTCGGCTTCGGTCGGAAGGCGCATCCCCGCCCAGGCGGCGTAGGCCTCGGCCTGGCGATGAGTGACGTAGACGGGCCACGATAGCGGCAACGGTATCTCCTCGAAAAGCGTGTGAAGGAACCGCGCGCCGCCGCGTTCCTTCCAAAAAATCGGCGTGGGGCCGCCCTGGGCGACGAAACGAAGCCAAGCCCCGTTCGTTACCGGATACCGCATAATATCGAAGCTTGCAACGTCGACTGTCGTACGGCCGAACTCGTTGTCCCAGCCAAAGGGAATCTCGTCGGGTCGCGCCCCGAGCGTCGCGGTTCCCCGCTCGATGCCGATGAGGGGCGATTGGGGATCGGCGTGATCGCGATGCTCTTGCGCGATTCTTTGTTTGCGGCTGGGGTCCAGCTGATGGATAATGTAGAGCAGCGTCTCGTGATGCATCTCTTCGTGTTCGAGAATCGTCCACGCCGCCTGCGCGCGAACCAGCCGCGGATTCGAAGGATCGTCGATCGCGCCGGAGAGCAGCGCTCGTTCGACCGCCGTATCGCATTGCGCCCCAAACGCGGCAACGGCATCGCGAGCCGGCCAATCGCTTCGAGCGTGGCGACGGGCCTCTTCACCGCTGCTCGGATCGATGCCGCGCTCGAAGAGCCGTTCGAAGGCGGCATTGAGGGCGGGCTCGTCGAGGCTGCGCTCGTTAAGCGTGAAATAGCTAAACGCCGGTATGTGTCCTTCGTAGAACGCGAAGGGATGGCGCAGCGGGATCGGGCGATCGTAAAACGCGTCCTCATGGACGAGCCCGAAGAGCCGGGCACTCCGCTTGCGGTTTTTGCGATACCGCTGGAGCATGCCGGTGCGGTCGATATCTAGCGTGGTAATCATGATGCTGACCTAGAGGGTTCCCCGTTTTTCCTGTTCTCGCTCGATGGAAACGAAGAGCGCCTTGAAGTTGCCCTTGCCGAAGGAGAGGCTGCCCTTCCGCTGGATGATCTCGAAAAAGACGGTCGGCCGATCCTGCAGCGGTTTGGTGAAGATCTGCAGCATGTAGCCCATGTCGTCGCGGTCGACGAGGATTCGCAGCTCGCGCAGCGTCTCGATCGCTTCGTCGATCGCACCAACGCGTTCTTGGAGCATCTCGTAATACGAGTCCGGGGTGTCGAGGAATTCGACCCCGTTGGCTTTGAGCGCGCGGATCGTTTCGGCGATGTCGTCGGTGCGAATCGCCATGTGCTGAACGCCGGCGCCGCGGTAGAAGTCGAGATACTCCTCGATCTGCGATTTCTTTTTGCCCTGGGCGGGTTCGTTGATCGGAAACTTCACCTGATGGCGCGGGTCGGTCATCACTTTTGAACGTAGCGCCGTGAACTCGGTCGAGATATCTTTGTCGTCGAACGAGACGAGTTGCGAAAATCCGAAGACGCGTGCGTAGAAGTCGCCCCAGGCGTCCATTTCGCCCCAGCCGACGTTGCCGACGCAGTGATCGATGAAGAGCAGGCCGGGCTTCCGGGCGGCGATGCTGCGGGGCGCTTCGACGAATCCGGGCGCGAAGACGCCGCGATACCCGTCGCGTTGTATGAACGAATGTACCGTATCGCCATAGGTTGCGATCGTCGCGCGAACGAGGCGTCCGCTTGCATCTTCAAGGATTTCGGGCGGCGCGACGACCCGGGCGCCCCCGCGAACCGCCATCTCGAAGGCCGCATTCGCGTCCTCGACGAGGATCGCGATATCCTTGATGCCGTCGCCGTGCTGGGACACGTGACGGGCGATCTCGTCGTCGGGCTGGAGGCTCGCGGTCAGGACGAAGCGCAGCTTGTTCTGCTGCAGAAGATAGCTGACGCGATCGCGCACGCCGGTCTCCGGCCCGGCGTATGCGATCTGGTCGAAGCCGAAGGCGGACATATAGAAGTGCGCGGCCTGCTTGGCATTCCCGACGTAAAATTCGACGTAGTCCCAATCGATCTGCGCCAGCGGGTTGCTGCGTGCCTCGGTGATGGTGCTCATAATCGACAGCCTTAGCGAAGGCGCGTCGGCGGCCCTGTCGCGAAAGGAGGCGCCCTATGGAGACATCGGTCGCAGCGTCGCCGGCCGTTTTTGCGGCGTTCTCGAGACTGATCGACTACGCGGGTCTCTTCCCGCCGGCGCAACTCGCGATGCCGCAGGCGCAAGCGGAGTATCGCCAAGCTCGATCGGGTCCCTACGCCTGGATGCTCGGCCGGTTTATCACTCCGTTAAAACTTCTGGAGGAGGCTGCGCAGAGCGTCCTCGGGCCGTTCTCGGTTATCGCCGGCGCCCCCGACATCGAACGCCTTGCGGCGCTCCGCAACGCCGGCGCTGCGATCGAGACGATCGAGATGCCGCTGGCGACCGGCAATGATGACGAGGGCACGGTGCGCGAATCGCTGCAGCAGCTTCGCGTAGCGCTCGACCAGCTCGGACTCGGCGACCTCCCCGTGTACCTCGAGTTCGTACGATCGCCCGAGAACGCGCTTTCGATCGAGGGCGCGCTCTCGGCCGCAGCGTCGGCGAGATTCGGCGCGAAGCTGCGTTGCGGCGGCGTTACGGGGGATGCCTTTCCCTCGCCCGACGAGGTCGCGCGGTTCGTCGCCTCCGCGACGGCAGCCGGCGTGCCGTTCAAAGCAACGGCCGGGCTGCATCATCCCGTGCGTCACTTCAACGCGCAAAGCGGTTTCGTGATGCATGGCTTTCTCAACATCTTGGCGGCCGCTGCACTGGCTGCGCGGGTCGATCTCGCAACGCTGGGCCGGCTCGTCGCCGAAGAAGATCCGAACGCATTTGGCTTCGACGCCTCCGCAATGCGCTGGAGAGAGCAGCGCATCGACGTTGCTCGCTTGAGGGAGACGCGCGAGCAGGTCTTCGTTGCGTACGGCAGCTGCAGCTTCGCCGAACCCGTCGACGACTTGACGGCGCTGGGAATCCTCACCGCTCGATGAGCGTACGCGAGACGACGGACGAACGGTTGGAATCCTGGATCGAGGTTGCGTCCGACAGCGACTTTCCGATTCAAAACCTTCCTTTCGGCGTCTTCGAGGCGCGCGGCGTCGCACGAATTGGCGTTGCGATCGGCGATCTGATCCTCGATCTTCGCGAACTCGCAGAGACCGCGATGCTCGACGACCTCTGCGAGCGCGAACTGCTGACCGGCGCGGTGCTCAACCCGCTGCTCGCCGCGGGCGCAAGCGTCTGGGGGCCGCTGCGGGAGCGGCTCTCGCAGCTGCTGCGCGCGGGAGGGGATCCGCGTTTAGCCCGGTTGGATCGGGAAGCGTTTTTTGTGCGTCGCGATTCGGCCGAGATGCGGGTGCCGATGGAGATCGGCGACTATGTCGACTTCTACTCGTCGCTCGAGCATGCGACGAACTTGGGACGCCTCTTTCGACCGAACGCCGAGGCGCTGATGCCGAACTGGCGCTGGCTGCCGGTGGGATATCACGGACGCTCGAGCACCGTCGTCATCGACGGCACGCAGATCCGCCGTCCGCGAGGACAGCGCAAAGCCCCAAACGATGCCGCCCCCGACTACGGGCCGACCCGCCGGCTCGATATCGAGCTCGAGATGGGCTTCGTTGTTGGTCCGGGGAACCGCTTGGGCACCCCGATTCCGGCCGCCGATGCGCGCGAGCACATTTTTGGGCTCGTGCTCGTTAACGACTGGAGCGCGCGCGATATCCAGGCTTGGGAGTATCAGCCGCTGGGGCCGTTCCTGGGCAAGTCGTTCGCGACGACGATCTCGCCGTGGATCGTTACGCTCGACGCGTTGGAGCCGTTTCGCGTCCCAGGGCCGGCGCAAGAGCCGGCACCGCTTCCGTACCTTCGAACGGACGAAGCCTGGGCCTACGATATCTCCCTCGCGGTCGATTTACAGAGCGAAGGCATGCGCGAGCGCGGCACCGCCGCGCAGACGATCTCACGGACGACGTTCCGCGACCTGTACTGGAACGTCGCGCAGCAGCTGACGCACGCAACCGCCAACGGCGCCGTCACGCGCCCGGGCGATCTCTTTGCCTCCGGAACGATCAGCGGCGCGCAGCCCGCGAGCCAAGGCAGCTTTATCGAGCTCTCCTGGAACGGCGAACGCCCGATCTCACTGAGCGGCGGCGAGAGCCGCGCGTTTTTGCAGGACGGCGATGAGATTACGCTGCGCGGCTGGTGCGAGCGTCCCGGAGCGCGCCGCATCGGGTTTGGCCGCGCTCGCGGCCGAGTGGGGCCGAGCTAGACGGCGCTCGGCGTTTCGATCCAGGAGCGGAAGTACGCCGGGTCTTCGGAGCGCAACGCGGCTTGCGTGAGCTGCAGCGGCCGGAACGTATCGACCATGACGGCGATCTCGTCGGTCGAGGTTTTCCCCAGGCTCGACTCGACGGCGCCGGGCTGCGGACCGTGCGGCGCACCGGCGGCGTGCAGCGTAATCGAGCCCTCCTCGACGCCTCGACGGCTCATGAAATTTCCGCTGACGTAATAGAGCACTTCGTCGCAGTCCACGCTCGAATGATTGTACGGCACCGGAATCGCGAGCGGATGATAATCAAACAGGCGCGGCACGAACGCGCAGAATGCCGCGCCGGGCGCTTCGAAGGTCGCGTGCGCCGGCGGCGGCTGATGGAGTTTGCCCGTGATCGGCATGAACTCTTCGAGGTTGAAAGCGTACGGATAGCAGTAGCCGTCCCAGCCGACGACGTCGCACGGATGATTCTGCACGATGTAAATCGCGTTGCGTCCGCCGTTGGTAACGCGAACCTCGTAGTCGCCTTGCGCCTCGACCGGGGCCTGCAGCAGCGGCGAACGGAAGTCGCGTTCGTAGTAAGGCGACTGCTCCTCGAGTTGTCCGAACTCATTGCGGTAGCGGCGCGGAATCGTCACGCTGCCCCGCGACTCGTGAACGAGCATTCGGGTCGGGGAGGCCGGAATTACGCGATAGGTCGCCCCCGTCGGTATCACGAGATAGTCGTGCGCGCGGTAGGCGAGCTCGCCGAACTGGCATTCGATGACTCCCGAGCCGCTGTGGACGAAGAGCAGCTCGTCGCCCCCGGTATTGCGATAAAAGTATTCCATCGGACGCTCCGCGCTCGCAATCGAAAGGACGATGTCCTCGTTGCCGAGCACCGGCGTGCGCGATTCGATCGCGTCGAGCCCGGACGGCGCAAGCTGCGGCGTCTTGAAGTGGCGGTTGCGCAGCGGCTCGTTCGGCTCGAAGGTAACGGCCGGGCGGTCCCAGGGGAGGACGTCGAGCGTAGCGGTCGGCGGACGCAAATGATAGAGCAGCGAGTAAACGCTCTCGAATCCTTTGGTCGAGAAGAGCTCTTCGGCGTAGAGACCGCCGTCGGGTCGCCGAAATTGAATGTGCCGCTTATGCGGGACGCGGCCTTCCCGAAGGTACGAGGGCATTAGGCCGTACTCGGCTCGATGCGCGGCTCGAGTTCGGCGCGCTCGCCGGCGCTAAAGCCGTTGGTGCGATGGGAGCCGTCGCAAAAAGGCTTGGTTTGCGAGCCGCCGCAGCGGCAGAGCGCGACGTTTTCACCGGAGACGGTATAGGGGTTTCCGTCGGCATCGGTGAGCGTGATCTTTCCTCTAACTAGATACGGGCCGCTTTCGCGTACTTTGATCGTAACTTCGTCCATTGCCGTCTGCTTCGACGGCTTTCGACGGCGCTCCGGCTTAGGGAGTCGATGCGGTGTTTTGGAGAATGCCTCGCGCGATGACGTGTCCTTCCATCTGCCGTTCGAGCGCGGCGCCGGTCAAGGGAGCGACGGCCGCAAAATGCGAGACGTCGAGCGCGTAGAGGGTGATCGTGTAGTGATGCGCGGGCCCGGGAGGCGGGCACGGACCGTAATATTGCGCGCGTCCCGTCGAGCTTTCGCCCAGTTCGTCGGGGGCAAGCGTCACATTTCTCTCGAGGCGGCGGGTTTGAGCGGGCAGATTGTACACGACCCAGTGGTAGAAACCGCCGGAAATCGGCGCATCGGCGTCGTGCAGGATCAGCGCAAAGGATTTCGTGCCTTGCGGCACACCGCTCCAGCTCAGCGAGGGCGACGTGTTGGTGCCGCCGCAGTCGCGTGCCATGAACGTTTTTGGAACGGCGCGCCCGGCAGCCAGGTCGGCGCTGTTCAGGTGGATCGGCGCCGTCGCGGCGGCGAGCGTGGCGGCCGCGATGAGCAGGGGGTGAACCATGGAAAGATCGTTGGCCCCCTGTGCTATCATGGCCTGGCCATGATGGGAGTTGGGCTTCGCGCGGCGTAAACTCGTGAACCCCGCCAGAACCGGAAGGTAGCAACGGTAAGCGAGCACTTACGGGTGCCGTGAACCACCTGACTCTCGTCGTGGTAAAGCAGTAGAAACGTTATGATGCAGCAGTTCTCACCGTTATATGCCGCCCTGATCGCCTTTGGCGGTGCCTTGGTGGCGCTTGCGATCTACCACCTAGCCGTCGTACGCCCCGCGCTGGGCCGAGTGCAGGCGCTGGTCGACGTCCACGACGAGCTCATTTCCGGCGGCGCCGGCCGCGCCTCGGAACGCCTTGCGGCCCTCGAGAACGCCGACACGTCGATTCGCGCCACGCTCGAAAGCGCGCAGGGCCGCGTCGCGGCACTGGAGGCGCTCTCGCTCAGCGACGTTTCACGGTGCGGCTTCGTGCGCTACGACGCCTTTGCCGACGCCGAGTCGGGCCTCTCGTACGCGCTTGCACTGCTCAATCGCCAAGGCAACGGCGTCGTGTTGACCAGCATCTACTCTCGTGCCGACACGCGCACGTATGGTAAACCCGTCGAAGCCTTCAAACCGACTATTCAGGCGTCGGCCGAGGAGCTGGAGGCGATCGAGCGGGCTCGCGCAGCGGCCTCGTAGAACGGCGGTCAATGTGAATTTATTGCTTTGCGACCTTGCGAAGCTGCTGCGCTACGCCGTGCAGTTCTACACGATCCTGCTGTTCGTGTACGCGATCGTCTCCTGGTTCCCCGACCTGCGCCGAGGGCGGTGGGTCTACTATCTCGCTTCGGTCATCGAGCCCGTGCTGAACCCGATCCGCCGGATAATTCCGCCGATCGGCGGTCTCGACCTCGCATTTCTCGTGCTGCTGCTGGTCCTGCAGCTGGTCGTCATGCGCGGTCTCTTTTCGCTCGAAGTCAATGCCTGCATCCAAATATTCTGATGACACTGCGAGCGGAGCACCCTCATCGCCTCGACACCGCGAGCAACGTTCGCAACTTCTGCATCATCGCTCACATCGATCACGGCAAGACGACGCTCTCCGATCGTCTGCTCGAGATCACGAGTACGATCGCCGCGCGGAATCTCGAAGAACAGGCGCTAGACGCCATGGACCTCGAGCGAGAGCGGGGCATCACGATCCGCATGCACCCGGTGACGCTGGATTATCGCGCACGCAACGGCGAGGATTACCGGCTAAACCTCATCGATACGCCGGGGCACGTCGACTTTTCATACGAAGTCTCGCGCTCGCTCGCGGCTTGCGAAGGCGCGGTGCTGATCATCGACGCAGCGCAAGGGATCGAGGCGCAGACGCTCGCCAACTATCACCTCGCGCTGGAACACGACCTCACGATCATCCCGGTGATCAATAAGATCGATCTGCCGGCGGCAGATCCCGAGCGTGTCATGGGCGAAGTCGAAGAGCTGCTGGTGATGGAGAAGAGCGAGTGTATCTTGGCCAGCGCCAAAAACGGCGTGGGAATCGAAGAGATCGTTGAAGCGATCGTCCATCGGATTCCGCCCCCCAAGGGGCACCGCGACCGCTTGCGCGCGCTGGTCTTCAACGCGCAGTTCGATCCCTATCGCGGAGTCGTCAGCTACGTGCGCGTCGTCGACGGCGACCTGGCCGCCGGCACGCGCTTTGTCTCGATGGCGCATCAGCGAATCTTCGAGTGTACCGAGGTCGGCATCTTTACCCCCCAGATGCGCGCGACCAAATCGCTCGAGCTCGGAAGCGTCGGCTACGTCATTGCCAACATCAAGTCGCTCGGCGAGATCGACGTCGGCGATACGATCACCTCGGCGAGCGATCCCGCGCACATTCCGCTGACGGGCTACCGCAAGGCCGTACCAATGGTTTACTGCGGCCTCTATCCCAACGAAGGCGAGTACGATGGGCTGCGCGACGCGCTGGAAAAGCTCAAGCTCAACGACGCGGCGCTCGTCTACGAGGCGGAGAATTCGGCGGCGCTCGGGTTCGGGTTCCGCTGCGGCTTTCTGGGGCTGCTGCACATGGAGATCGTCCAGGAACGGCTCGAGCGCGATTACGGGCTCGATTTGATCGCGACCGCGCCCTCGGTCGGCTTTCGCGTCGTTCGCAGCGACGGAACGGTCGTCACGATCGACAATCCTTCGAAGCTGCCGCCGCCGACGGCGATCCGCACGATCGAGGAGCCCTACGTGAAGGCGACGATCATCTCGCCGCCCGATTACGTCGGCGCGATCATGGACATCACGCAGAGCCGGCGCGGAACGCTCGATAATATGGAGTACCTGCACGACGGGCGCGTCATCGTCACCTACGAGATGCCGCTCATCGAAGTGATCGTCGATTTCTTCGACGCGCTTAAATCGCGGACGAAAGGCTACGCGTCGCTCGACTACGAGGTCATCGGCTACCGCGAAGGCGATCTCGCGAAGCTCGAAATCATGCTCAACAACGAGCCCGTCGATGCGCTTTCATTTATCGTGGCGCGCGACAAAGCGGTGGCCCGCGGCCGGGCGATGACCGAGAAGCTCAAGGAGCTGATTCCGCGGCAGATGTTCGAAGTGCCGATTCAGGCCGCGATCGGCGGAAAGGTCGTCGCGCGCGAAACGGTGAGCGCCATGCGCAAGAACGTGCTCTCGAAGTGCTACGGGGGCGATATTACCCGAAAGCGGAAGCTGCTCGAAAAGCAGAAAGCCGGTAAAGAGCGGATGAAACGCGTAGGAAGGGTCGAGCTGCCGCAGGAGGCGTTTATGGCGGTCCTTCGCCTCGGGAGTTGACGCAGCCATGGCGCGCGGGCAGAGCCTCAGCGGGATGAAGACCTACGTTGCGACGCACAACGACGGGAAGCTGCGCGAGCTTAAGGCGATCTTCGCCGACTCGCCGCTGACGCTCGTCAAGCCGCGTAAGTATCCAGAGGTCGTCGAGGACGCCGGCAGCTACATCGGCAATGCGATTTTGAAGGCGCAGGTACTGGCAACGGTGCTGCAGGAGCGCAACGTCGCTGCCGGCGTGCTCGCCGACGACAGCGGCCTAGAGGTCGATGCGCTCGATGGCGGCCCGGGTATCTACTCGGCGCGGTTCGGCGGAGCAGATATCACCTGGGCCCAGCGCCGCGCAGCCCTCTTGTCGGATTTGCGGGGTGTCCCGCCCTATCGCCGTACGGCGCGGTTCGTCTGCGCGCTGGCATTCATCGCACCCGGGAGCGGACCCATCGCCGCGACCGGTGTCGTCAACGGCTACGTTCTCGAAAACGAGTTCGGTACCGGAGGCTTTGGCTACGATCCGATCTTTCTCTATCCGCCCGCAGGCTGCAGCTTTGCCGCGTTGAGCGAGAAGGAGAAGAACGACGTTAGCCATCGGCGACGCGCCGCGGACGCGTTGCTTGCCGCCCTGCAGCGCGTCTAGAGCTTTCTAGTCGTGTCTGAGTTTCCGGTCGAGCCTGCCTCGCTCGACGACGTCCGAACGATCGCTCGCCGGCGTTCCTTTGACGAGGCCGGCATTCGTTTCGCACTCGAGTCCGCCGAGCGGGGAACCGCGTGGGTCGCTCGAGACGCAAGCGAGCCGATCGGCGTGGCGATTGCGCACGACGCCGAGGGGGAGCGCTACATCGGGGATTTTTTCGTCGAGCCGTCCTACCGCGGCCGCGGCCTCGGGCGCGAGCTACTGAGCGAGGCCTTACGCGATTGCGACGAGCGGGCGCGCGTGCTCCTGGTCGATCCCTCGGACTCGGCGGCCGTAGCGCTCGCGCTCCGGCAGCGTCTTTCATTGCGCGACTCGTTGCTGCGTCTCGCCGGCGCGATTCCGAAAGAAGAAGAGCTGGCGAAGATGGCGGCGGGTGACTATCGCTTTGGCGTCGAGCCGATCGACGCGGCCGCGCACGCGTTCGGCCTGCGCGGATTGGATCGACAGGCGCGCGGCACGGTACGCGACGCCGATCATGCCGATTTCGCGTTGCGTGCGGCGGGCAATGCGTTCTTTCTCAACGGTGAGTTCGTTGCGTACACGTACGTCTGGGCGGACGGGCGGGTCGGTCCGATCGCCTGCGCTTCGCAGAACTATATCGTGCAGATTCTCGCGCACGCGCTCTTGACGCTGACGCGCCGCTATAACGCGTCGTGGTGCAGTGCGCTCGTTCCCGGATCCAACCTGCGCGTCGCACGCGCCGCGATGCGTGCCGGCCTGCGGATCGTGCAGAGTTTTGCGATCGCGACCGATGCGCTAACGCTGGATCTTTCGGCGTACGTTGCGGGACATACACTAACGCTGTAAAGGAATAAGCCGGCAACATCTTCCGATATCGTGCTATACGGTATCCCGGAGCCGCCCAAACGGGAACAGCTATTGCCGGCCTTGTCAGAGCGAGTATTGCAAAGAACATTATCGGAAGAACATCGTGCTCGCAAACCGTCGACGCGGCATAAATCAGGCTCGATACAAAGTACGAAATCGAAGGCTGGTGAGGGAATACTTAGGCTCGAAACAGTGTGTGGACTGTGGTGAGGCCGATGTGCGAGTATTGGAATTTGATCACGTACGCGGACGAAAAGCGTTCCACATTAGCAGGGCTATCCAGGGTGGCTGGGCGTGGGAGAGGATTAC
>DATAQH010000140.1:0-5246 GCA_036264815.1 Candidatus Cybelea sp. | reverse complement strand
CTGCGGACCAGATCGGCGATCTGGTCCGGGACGACGCTGAGCTGGTTTTTGGCCTCGAAGATTCCGCCCAAGCGCTCGTTAAAGAGCGTCGTCAGTTCCTTCGAGGTGAGCCCGACCTCTTTGGCGAGCTCGAAAATCCGTACTTTTCCGGCCAAGTTCCCTCTCGGACGCGATGCACCCGAGTCCCATCAGTTGGAGTGCGCGGAGCCCCAACCGACGGCTTGGCTCCGCTAAGTAATCAAAGGTTTGCCCTCATCGGAGGGCACGGTCGTCACAAATCATCATCGAATTATCTTTGGCACGAGTTTTCTATTAAACCATATTCGACCGCCGCCGCGCCAAGACCCGGATAGCGCTTGTTTTTTACGGCGCGTTCGGCGCACTGCACCGAGCACAGATAGGCGCCGCGGCCAGGTTGCCGGCGGCCACTTTTGTCGGGACGCCAGCCGGAAGCCGTCCGCACGTACCGCTCGAGCGCCGTTTGAGCGAATCGCTGCCGGCAGCCGACGCAGGTGCGGAGGGGCTTATGCTTCGGCGTCCCCGAGCCGCTCGCGGCGGAACTCCTCGAGCTTTCGAATGAGTTCGGCGTCGATCTCCTCGCCCTCAGCCGGCGCGGCGCTGGCCTCGACGGCTTCCGGGGAGGCGCCCGATGTTACGCGCTCGGCTCGCTCTGCGAGGTACCGCTCGCGAAGCTGCGCCGACTCGCTCTCGCTCGCGATATCCAGACGCCAGCCGGTCAATCGCGCGGCGAGGCGTACGTTTTGGCCGTCGCGCCCGATCGCAAGCGAAAGCTGATAATCGGGAACGATGACCAGCGCGACGCTGTCGTCCTCGAAGAGCTCCACGCCGATCACCTTTGCGGGTGCCAATGCGTTCATGATAAAGGTCGCCGGCGTTGGATCGTAGCGGATGATATCGACCTTCTCCCCCCGCAGATTGTCGGTGACGTTGGCAATCCGGCTCGACTTCGGACCGAGGCACGCGCCGATCGGATCGACTTCGGGCCGATTGCTCTTCACCGCTACCTTCGAGCGGCCGCCGGGGTCGCGCGCGATGGCCATGATCTCCACGGTCCCATCGGCAATCTCCGGAACTTCCAGCTCGAGCAGGCGCTGCACCAGTCCCTCCGCCGCACGCGAGAGGATTACTTGCGGCCCCTTCGGCGACTTCTTGACATCGAGAACGTAGGCACGGATGAAATCGTTGATGCGATACGCTTCACCGGGAACTTGCTCGTCGAGATACATCACCGCCTCGTCGCGCCCCTCGAGCGTCACGTACATGTTACGCTGTTCGTAGCGCTGGACCGTTCCGGTCACGAGATCGTTGAGCTTGCGGACGTACTTGTTATAAACGGTGTCGCGCTCTGCTTCACGAATGCGCTGGACGATCACTTGCTTTGCCGTCTGCGCGGCGATCCGGCCAAAATCTTTCGGAGTCACTTCCTCGTCGTAAAAGTCGCCCGCCTGATACGGACTGCCGGCTCGCTTCACCGAAATCTCCAGCTTAAGATCCTCGACTTCCTCGACGACGTTACGGCGATGAAAGACGCGATATGCGCCGCTTTGCCGGTCGACGAGCACGATCGCGTTAGATTCGCTTCCAAAGTGACGTTTGTACGCCGTGAGCAACGCAGCTTCCAGCGCTTCGAGCAGCATCTCGAACGAGATGTTGCGCTCCCGCGCAATGTACTGCAGGACGTCGATGAGTTTGTCTTCAGTTCCGGTGTGGTCTATCGTAGCCATGTCCTTGTTTCCGTCGTTGTTTATCGCGTTGTAGATCGAGGCGGGCGTCGTATTCGAGGTTTGCCGATTTTACGGCCGCTAGCGGCAGCACTAGTTCGCCGCGCTCGGTTTGGAGCACGGCGCTCTCTCCCCGCAGTCCGCGCAGCATTCCGCGATGCGTCTTGCTGCCGTTGACGGCAAGCGACGTCACGATGCGCGCGCGCTCGCCCGCAAAGCGTTCGTAGTCGCCCGGACGAACCAGCGGACGATCGAGACCGGCGGACTCGACGACGAGGCTGTAACCCGCGTCGATGGCGGCGAGATTCGTATTGATGCGCGCCGCGAGGCGCTCGCACAGCGCGAGATCCGCACCGCCCGGGGCATCGATCGTTACGCTGAGTTCGGGGACTCCGCGTACCGAACGCGCGTGGTGCGCAACGATTTCGAGCGAGCCAAAGCTCTTGTCGTGTGCAATCGCATCCAGCTCGCGCTCGAAAGCCGCCGCAATTTCCGCTTTCATTGTTGCCGTCAAATTGCTCTCTTGAAGCAGCGAAGCGCGGGACGAACCCACGCTCCTCTTAACTCCGTCTTCAACAATACCGAAAACAGCGACGGACCGCAACCCCACGTGGGCGCGGTCCCTCGCTCTGTTTTCTATCGTGCGACTGGCGCGCCGCCGGGAATCGTCCGGCCGTCGTGGGCGCGCTCTTGGCGCCCTCAGTCGGCGCGTTTTTCGCGGGCTCGGTAGCCCGGCGGATTTTGCGGTTCCAACCGCCCTCCTTCGTACCGACAAGTCGTGCCGGCCTTTTCCGGCACTCGTCAATTGTAGTGCGACTTATGTCGCGATTCAAGAGGGAAACGCAGTGCGCTACGGCGACGGACCGGGCGACGGTGCGTACCGTACCAGCAGACGTCCGTCGCACGGTTGCGAAACCATGCCGTCGACGATTGGGGCAATCCCCGCCGCGAAGGGCGAAAGGGGTTGGCCGCTCGCGCCGCCCCCTCCGACGGAAATCTGCGTTCCATTCGCCGGCCCCGCGTGAACGTTGCTCTGTACGTTGCCCGAGGTGGCTTGTTCGGCGTAGCCGCCGCGCACTGCCTGTGGATATCTTACGAGCCAACCGGTGCAGATCGTTGTCGGGCCGGCTTTACGCGTCGCCACCACCCACATCTTCACGCGCGCTTCGTTGCCCGTTCCCTTCACCTCGTACATATATTGCGTCTTTGCGAGCACTTCGGGAGGAGGCGTCGGTTCCAGGCGTCCACGCAAAGAGTACGTCGGCGTGTAGGTGCCGACGCTGGGATGCACGGGATTGTTCGGCAGCAGCGAGCGCAGCTTCGCATTGATGTTCGGCGCGTTTTGGCGCTTCTTTGGAGCGGTGGTCGCGCGCGGGCCGGGCGACGCCGTCGGGCGCACGGCGATCGGGCGATTCGCGGCATTCTCACTCTTCGGCCCAGTGCCCTCACGCGGTCCCGGTGAGGCGGCAGCTCCGCTCGGTGCCGGCTTTGGCGCAGTCCCCGCCGTGTGCGCGACGGCCGCGGTGCTCGTGGGACTCGGGCTGGGGACGCCGCTGACGGGCGCGGTACTCGCTCGGGCGACCGCTGCCGGGCTCGGCGATGCCTTCGGCAGAACGGGAGCCGGCGTCGCGGGCCTGGCACTCGGCCGGGCGGTCGGAGCGGGCGGCCGCGGCGACGGGTGCTCCACAGGCGCCGTCGAGGGCGAAGGCGAGGGAGCGGCGGTCGGGGGCGGCTTCACCGAGACCGCGACCGGCGCGACCGTCGGCACGTTGATCGGGGCCGCCGGAATTTCGTTGGAGGGCTTGGTCTCAAAGACGTTTTGGGTCGGTTCGGGGTTGGGCTGAGGCGTCGTCTGCGGGATCGGCTGCGGGTTAGGCGGCGCGCTCGGCGCCGTCTTCGCCAGCTCGTGGCGGTTCGTCGGCTGGCGCTGCGACTGCGGTACGGCTAGCGGCGCGTGCTGCAGCGGTGCGATCACGCGCACGTGCGGCACCGGCACCGAGGCGCGGGTCGCTGCGGGCTGATTCGCGACGACGACCGGCGACGTCCGCGAAACGGTGATAACTTCGCCGCCTTGGACGTTCTCGTTCGCTCCTTGCTCCGAAGAGCTGACGAGCACGGTGAAGAGCAGCATGGCGAGCAGCGCGTGGAAGAGCAGCGACGCGAGAAAGCTGCCCGTCAGTCGCTCGGGATAGCGGCGGTCGCGCGGATCTCGCGTGAACTTCACGACGACGCCTTAAGTGCGCTTAACCGAACGCAGGAGCCTGCCGGCTCCGGCGCACAAGCCTGCGCGGTTGATGGAACCGATTATTAAAAAGCGTACGAAGATCGTCGCGACCGTCGGTCCGGCGTCGCAGGACCCCGCGACGCTTCGTTCGCTCTTTCTCAGCGGCGCGAACGTGCTTCGTTTGAACTTCTCGCACGGAAAACCGCAAGAGCATGCCGCGGTCATCCGGTCCGCGCGAGAGATTTCGGCCGAACTGGGCATCCACACGGCCGTCCTTCAGGACTTGCCGGGACCGAAGGTCCGCACCGGTCCACTCGCCGACGGGTTGTCGTCGGTTCGGCTCGAGCGCGGCGACCGCTTTATCATCACCGCCGAATCCGTCGCCGGCTCGCGCGAGCGAGTCGGCACGACCTATCAGGATCTACCGTCTGACGTCGAGATCGGGAAGCATCTCTATCTGCAAGACGGTCAGATTCTACTTCTCATCACCGGTAAGAGCGCGGACGACATCGAGACGACCGTCGAGGTCGGCGGCGATCTTCGTCCCTCACAGGGCATCAGCTACTGCGAAGGGTCGCTCAATATCACGTCGGTGACGCCGCGCGACTTCGAGTATCTCGCCTTCGGCCTCGACCATGGGGTCGACTACCTTGCCATCTCGTTCGTGAGATCGGCGTCGGACGTCGAAATCGTCAAGCGTTTCATCGCCGAGAGGGGCCAACGCGTACCCGTCATCGCCAAGATCGAAAAGCACGAGGCGCTCGCCGAACTCGACAGTATCATCGAAAGCGCGGATGGGATCATGGTCGCGCGCGGCGATCTCGGAACCGAAGTACCGATCGAAACCGTGCCGATCATTCAAAAAGAGATCATCGCAAAGTGCAATCGCGCGAGTAAGCCCGTCGTTACTGCGACGCAGATGCTCGAATCGATGATGGCGGCACCGCGTCCCACCCGCGCGGAGGCTACCGACGTGGCCAACGCCATTCTCGACGGCACCGACGCCGTGATGCTCTCGGGCGAAACGGCGATCGGCGCTTATCCGATTCACGCGGTGCGCATGATGGCACAGATCGCCCGCGAAGTCGAACGCCACTATCCGCACGCGGCGCTGCGCGATCGCCGGCTGGAGAACTTTGCACCGACGATTGCTTCGTCGATCGCCGAAGCCGCGACTCGTGCCAGCGCCGAGCTGAAGATTCCGTACATCGTTACCGGCACCACCACGGGAAATACCGCCCACCACATCGCGGCCTTTCGACCGCAGGCGCACATCGTCG
>DATAQH010000119.1:0-3036 GCA_036264815.1 Candidatus Cybelea sp. | reverse complement strand
CGACGAGTTGTGGTGCGATCGTGGCTGCGAGGTTGGCGTCGTCGCCGGCGAGCGCATACACGACGGCCACAAGGCGATCGCCCGCGAGCCGTACCGCCGCGTCGGAAAAGGAGCAGCGCGCAATTAGCAGCTCGGCCTGCTCGGAGCCGACGACCTCCATAGCGATGATGCTAGCAAGCGATCTTTAAGCCGCGATTACGGAGGCTTAAGAAATGCTTGCCTCCAGCGCATTTTAAAAACGATCGACCGGGTTCGGGCCTATCGGAAGTGACCCGCGGCTGCTCTTAGCGAAGGCGCCGGTAAATTGCCGCGGGCTCCGCAAAGCGGCGAAAGACGCCCTCGTGGGGCGTCAGTTTGAGCGTCTCGCTCGAGCTCAAACAAAGGAAGCCGAGCCGGATGAGGCTGCGCAGAAACAGATTGTGGACGCGAAACTGAAGCGTTTTGTTGAATTGGCGGAGCACGTCGCGGGCGACGATCACGTGGAACTCGTTGAGCGATTCGTCGGTCGCCAAACCGTGACGTGCGAAGATGATCTGCCGGCGCAGCTCGTCGTGAAAGTGGAGCGCCCGGCCGTCGACGTCGCACGTTTGCGCGAGCGGTACGCTCGATCCGGTGGCGGCGTGGGCAGCGCGGGGGTCGTCGCCCGAATCGAGCTCGAACGTCCCGTTTCGCGCCGCGACCATGGCGAGTTCGCTCGGATCGGTGGCGTAAATCATCACCCGTTCGAGCAGGCCTTCTTCCTTTAAAACGACGGCGAGCGAGTAGGCGTCCTCACCCCGGCCGCAGTGCGGCACCCAGACGCGCGCGAACGAGTACGTGCGCAGCAGCGGGACGACGCGCGAACGGAAGACCGAGAAGAACTCCGGATCCGCGAAGAGGCGACCGGTTCCGGTCGACATCGCCAAGGCAAGCCGCGCGAGCGCAGCGGGATCGTGGAGCACCCGTTCCTGCAACCCGGAGATCGTTTCGACGCCCTCGGCACGGACGCGTTCGGCGACGCGCCGCTTGAGAACGGCTTGCGTGTACCCGCCGAAGTCGTAACCGCTCGAACGAAGGACCGCCTCGAGCAGCAGGCTGAGCTCGAGATCGGCGAGCTCGCTCTCGCGCTGGCTTTGCGCGGACGGGCTTGCTATCTGTTCAACCATACACGCAACAGCGCGATCAGCCGATCGATATCGACCGGCTTACTAATGTACTCCGACGCGCCCGCCGCGATGCAGCTCTCGCGATCGCCGCGCATCGCCTTCGCCGTCAACGCGATGATCGGAAGATCGGCGAAGGGCGGATTGGCGCGAATCCGGCGGATCGTCTCGTATCCGTCCATCTCCGGCATCATGATGTCGATCAGCGCGATGTCTACGTTGGGGGTTCGTTCCAGCAAGTCGATCCCTTCCTGCCCGCTCTCGGCGCTGAGCACCTCGATCGCACATCCTTCGAGCGCGCTGCGCAGCGCGAAGATGTTCCGGGCATCGTCGTCGATGATCAGCACGCGGTTGCCGGCCAGCGACGGGCTTGGCGAGGAGGCTGCGTCGAAAGGTGTTCGCTTGTGCGACGGCAGCTTCGATTCGACCTGGTTAAGGAAAAAACGCGTCTCGTCGAGCAGCCGCTCGGGCGCCAGCGCGTCCTTCACGATTACCGCCTCGCTAATCTCTGCGAGCTGCCGTTCTTCCTGGCGGGTGAGATCGCGTGCGGTGTATACGATGATCGGCACGCTCGCGCCCGAGACCGTGCGCCGCATCTGCGCGATCAGCTCGTGGCCCGGGAGATCGGGCAGCCCTAGGTCGACGACGACGCAGTCAAATCGCTGCTGCGTCAGCGCCTCGAGCGCCTCGGCGGCATTGCGCACGGCCGTCACCGCGATCTCGCCGCTCTCAATCAAGCGAATCATCGCGTTGAGCTGCGTGATGTCGTCCTCGACGAGCAGCAGATTCTTCGATCCGTCGCCGACGAAGCCGAGCAGCGAGTCGAACGTCTGGGTGAGCGCCTCTTCGGTTACCGGCTTCTTGAGGTGCGTGACCGCTCCGAAGTCGAGCGCGCGCTGCCACTGCTCGGCGCCGGAGATCACGTGCACCGGAATGTCCGTCGTTGCGGGATCGGTTTTGAATTCTTGCAGAAGGCTCCAGCCATCGGCATCGGGCAGACCGATGTCGAGGGTGATCGCGTCGGGGCGGAAACGCCGCGCCAGCGCGAGCCCCGCGGCGGCCGAGAGGGCCACCAGGCCTTTGAAGCCGCGGTCGCGGGCGAGACCGAGCAGAATTCGCGCGAAGACGACGTCGTCTTCGACGATCATCAGAACGCGATCCGTGGCCTCGATGCGTTCGCGGTCGTCTTCGATTTCACGATGGGGCCGATCGTCGGCGACCGTCCGCGGAAGCGGACGGACGATCCGCTCCTCGACGGCGCCGGCCGCCGCGACCGCGCGCGCGCCGACCGTACCCAAAACGTTGCGCTCGAGCGGATGATAGAACGTAAACGTACTGCCGCGCCCGACGGCGCTTTCCACGACGATCTCGCCGCCGAGCAGGGCGGCGATCTCGCGGCTGATCGCCAGGCCCAGGCCCGTCCCTCCGAACTTGCGCGACGTCCCCATGTCGGCTTGCTGGAACGCCTCGAAGATCACGTTGAACTTGTCGTGAGGAATTCCGATGCCGGTGTCCGTCACCGAAAAGGCGACGGCCGGCCCGGCGATCCCGGCGACGCCGTGCTCGCGAAGCGTCTTGATATGGAGCCCGACGCTGCCCTCGGTCGTGAACTTGAACGCGTTGGAGAGCAGGTTCTTGAGAATCTGCTGCAAGCGCGTCGGATCGGTCAGGAGCGTCCCGGGCAGATCTTCGTCGCAGCGGATGATGAAGTCGAGTTGTTTGTCCTGCGCTATCTGATCGAAGGTTCGCTCGACTTCGTCTTGGATCTGGGCGAACGGCACCTCCTGAAGGTCGATCGACGTCGTTCCCGATTCGATCTTGGAGAGATCGAGGATGTCGTTGATGAGCCGGAGCAGGTCGGCGCCCGAACCGTGGATCGTTCGCGCGAATTCGA
>DATAQH010000053.1:0-1899 GCA_036264815.1 Candidatus Cybelea sp. | reverse complement strand
GGTGGTGATGAGGCTGGTCGTCGTTCCGGGGGGCGCGTCGCATCCCCACGGCAGCTGGCTCGGCGCGTCGATAACGCTCGCCTTCGAGCCGATCTCAGTGCCGCCGCGAATCAGGTCCTGGTGTGCGGTGAAATCCCCGCTGCCCTGCGTCTGGAACAAATGATCGCCGAGCGCGTAATCGTGCGCGATCGCCAGATACGGCCGGATCGATGCGGGATCGAGGTACTCATACGCGGCCCGGCCGTTCACCTCGTAGAAGCCTTCCATCTTACCATTATCGACCGATGCCAGAAACGCGCCGTAGTCGGCATTGTGCGGCCCCTTCGCAGCGAAACCGACCTTCCGAAGCCGGATCGTAATGATGTGCGCGCGCTTTCCTTTGCCGACGCGCGCCTTCGCGGTCTTTGTGGTGCCGAAGAGGGCGTTGAACGTACGCGCCTCCTGCACCATCACGACGATGTGTTGAATCGGCGTCACGGAGCTCGCCCCTTGGGTTAGCCTCGGTGCTGCGCCGGGAAAAGCGCCCGGCATAGCGTTCGTACCCTGCATGCTTCCGCAACCGCAAAGGGTTGCAGCGAAGGCGCCGGCCGTGAAACTGCAAAGCAAACGTCCCATCGCCCAGTCCCCCAGTCCTATTGCTCCAATTCGTGAAGTTCGTTGCCGTTCGTGTCGGTATAATAAATGGCGGTGCTGCTATCGCCTTTGCCGATCGCGAAGATGCTCCATATCCCGGGGGTCTTGCTCTTGTCGACGACCTTGGTCGCCAAGACCTTGCCGGTCGGCATCAGCTCGACCAGCGTGTTGTTTGCGGTATTGGCGACGACCATGTTGCCGTTGGGCAGGATCGTTGCCGCAAACGGTTTGTTCAGTGGCGAACCTGTCTTCACGAGCTTGCCGCAGCTCGTGCTCGGATAGAGGCACTTGAAGCTTTTGCAGCCGGCACCAACCGTGATCTCATCTTTGACGAGCAGGCTGCTCGCGTGATCGAACGCCACGATCGCGTCGCAGTCGCCGTCGGCGACGAACAGCGTATCCGCCGTACCATGTCGTTGGGTACATTCGTATGCGCCGGGAGGCGCTCCGCACCAATAGGCAAAACCCGACGGACCTTGCGCGTTCCAGCCGGCGCCCTTGTTCACCGGGAACCCTTTGATAATTTCTTTGGGATGGCCCGTCCCGTAGCCGCCGAGGCTGATGCTATCGACCGCCCCGGTATCGCCGTTCCCGGCGAAGACGTATTCGGGCGAATAGCCGTAGAGCTGCGGCGTTTCCGAATCCGCTAGCGGCACCGTGAGCGGCTTGCCGTAGGTCTTCTTCAGCTTCCCGCTCTGCTCGATCCAGACCACGAGACCGCTGGTCATCCCCGACGCGTAGACCTGATCGCCGCCGGTTATGGCGTCGCCGTCGCAGCCTTCAATCTTCGAGTTTTGGAAGAATCTGGTCGGCTTGGAGTTTGGGGTCGGCGAAAACTGCTCGATGGTCGTCCCTTTGCCCGCGTCCCCTTTCGAGTCGTCAAAGTTGCAAACGAGGATTTGATTCTTCTTCAGCTTCCCGTTATTTATCATCACGACACTGATCGCGCGCGGACCCTTGTCGCCGTTTTCCGGGTCCACGGTCGAACCGATCGTCACGTCCTTCGTCAACTTCTTGAGGATCGACGTCGAGTCAAAAGGCCTCGCATCGGCAGATGCTGAGGCCCTTTGCGAACTCGGGAGCGTGGAGAACGCCGTGCCATTCGGCGCGACGCCGCCTCCGCCGCAGGCGGAGAAGGCAACGAGGGAAGCGGCTAAAACGAGCCGCCCGGCGTTCCGAAGCTCCATGACACGATTTCCTTTCTTTTGAGCGCTACTGCCAGGCTTTGAGCGCTACTGTTCCAGTTCGTGAAGTTCGTCGCTGTTG
>DATAQH010000147.1:0-10725 GCA_036264815.1 Candidatus Cybelea sp. | reverse complement strand
GGCTGGATTTCCCCTCGTTGAATTGCCTTGTACCATGCCACCGAGCAGAAACCGAAATGCGCTGCGGTTTTTCGATAACTCTTCGCCACTTCGTAGTAAGCCTGCACTTCGGTCCAGTCATATCGCCGCCGCCGATCGCGAAATCGTGACGGCACTGCGCGAAGCGCGCCGCGCTTGATCGCCTTCGTCCATGCGGTGTGTGTAAAACCGAAATGCCGAGCGCATTCGACGAAGCCGTGCCCCTGGTCGTGGTACGCCTGCACCGCGTTCCAATCGTGTAGTACCCGCGCCATGCGGGAATGGTAAGCGCCTCGAGTGCCAACCGGGTGGCATTAACGCGATATTTCCTGCAAGTACACGCCGGAGGGAAGCAGAATAACCGACCCAATGCAGGCAATCGTTTTGGTGGGCGGCGAGGGGACGCGGCTTCGCCCCCTGACCTACGGCACCCCCAAGCCGATGGTGCCCATCATGAACGTGCCCTTTCTTGCCAGGACCCTCGAGCGCTTGTTCGCGGCCGAAATACGCGACGTGATCCTCGCGGCCGGGTACATGCCGCAGGCGATCGTCGACTACTTCGGCGACGGATCGGGCCTCGGAATGAAAGTGACCTATGCGATCGAGGAGACCCCGCTCGGTACGGCCGGCGCGCTCAAAAACGTCGAGCCGTATATTACTGGGCCGTTTTTCGTGCTCAACGGCGATATTTTCACGAGCCTCGATTTGACCGCGATGCGCCGCTACCACGAAGAAAAGGGCGGCTTGGGCTGTCTTCATTTGATTCGCGTCGACGACCCGTCGGCATTCGGCTGCGTCGCGCACGAACCCGACGGGCGCATCAGCGCTTTTATCGAGAAACCGCCCAAAGACGAAGCGCCGACCGACGAAATCAACGCTGGGACCTATCTGCTCGAGCGTGAGATTCTCTCGCTGATTCCTGGCGGCCGCAACGTTTCGATCGAACGCGAGACCTTCCCCAAAGCGATCGCGGAAGGAAAGAAGCTCTACGCGTATACCACGACCGATTACTGGATCGATCTGGGCCGGCCGGAGCAGTATCTGGCCGCCCATCGCGACGTGCTCAGCGGCGCGATGCCGTTGCTCGTCGAACCCGGAATCAGCGGCGAGGGCGGCGAGGTCCTGCGCGGCCATCCGGGAGTCGTCCCACCGGTCCACGCCGATGCCGACGTCGTGGTGGACGCAAGCGCAACCGTTGGCCCGAACGTCGTCCTGGGCCGGGGTTGCAGCATCGGCGCGAGCGCGGTCGTGCGCGAGTCCGTCTTATGGGACTGCGTCAGCGTCGGCGCCGGCGCGGTTATAGAGGAAGCGATCCTCGCCAGCAACGTCACGGTCGGGCCGAAAACGCAGATCGGCCGAGGCAGCGTGATCGGGCACGATGTGAGCCTCGAACCGGGTACGATGGTAGAAGCGGGCGCACGGGTCGGCTCGCCGACCTAGTCAAGCTCAGCAGCCGTAGCAGGGCGCCCAGCGCTCGTTCGGTTTACCCTGCATCCGCGGCGGGGTAAATTGGTATCTAGAAAGGAGGAGGAGACGGACCCACGCATGCTTCCACCCCAGGTTTTATTCTTGGGCTCGTATCCGCCCCGGGAGTGCGGAATCGCGACCTTTACGAAGGACGTCGTGGATGCCTACGACCGCGCCTTCGGCTTTTCGAGCCCCGTCATCGCGATCGATGAACCGGATGCCGAGGTACGCCGCTACCCGCCCGAGGTCGTCGCCCGCATCAAGGAACAGAACCGCGAGAGCTACGCCCGCGCCGCCGAACTGGTCTCCGTCTATCCGATCGAGCTGGTCAACATTCAGCACGAGTACGGGCTGTTTGGGGGCGAACGCGGCGAGTGGCTTGTCGATTTCATCCGGGTCCTGCAGAAGCCCGTCGTCCTGACGATGCATACCGTTCTGCCGGATCCCGACGAGGATTATCTGCGCGTGACCCGAGCGCTCTGCGAGCAGGCATCGAAGGTCGTCGCGCTCTCAGAGACCGGACGCGGGCTGCTGGAAAACATTTACGGCGTCGATCCCGAGCGGCTTGCCGTCATCCATCACGGCGTCCCCGACGTGCCGTTTCAGGATACCGATGCCGCGAAAGCTTCGTTCGGCATCGGCCAGCGTACCGTCATCTCGACCTTCGGCCTCATCAGCCGCGGTAAGGGCCTCGAGTACGCAATCGAGGCGATGCGCGACGTCGTTAAGCGTCACCCAGAGACGCTCTATCTGATCCTCGGCGAAACGCATCCCGTAGTCCGCCGTCAAGAGGGCGAGTCGTACCGCGAATCGCTGATCTCGATGGTGCGCGACTTCGGCCTGAACTACAACGTGCAGCTGATCGACAAGTACCTGGATTTCGACGAAGTCGTCAGCTATCTCGCGGCGACCGACATCTATCTCACGCCCTACTTGAACCCCGCGCAGATCGTCAGCGGAACGCTGGCCTATGCCGTCGGCTGCGGCAAGGCGATCGTCTCGACGCCGTATCTCTACGCGCAAGAGCTCCTGGCCCATAATCGCGGTTTTCTCTGCGATTTTCGCGACGCAGCCTCGATTGCGAGCCGGCTGAACATGCTGCTCGACGATCCCGCGTTGCGGCGCGCGACCGAACGCCGGGCCTACCGCTTCGGACGGCAGATGACGTGGCCGCACGTCGCCGCGCAGTACGGAGCGCTCTTTGCCGAGCTCTGCCCGCGCGGACCGATGGAGCTGGTCAACACTGCGTAAAGGGCGGAGCCGAGCGCTCCCGCCGATGGATCATCTCGCCGTTCTCACCGACGACGTTGGTGTAATTCAACACGCACTGCACGCGTCGCCCAATCGCAAGACCGGCTACTGTACCGACGACGTCGCGCGCGCTTTCATCGTTGCGCTCGAACATCTGCGGCTCGCGCCCAACGACCGGCAAAGCCAGCGATTTGCGTCGACTTATCTCGCCTTTCTGCAGCACGCGCAGCTCGCCGATGGACGCTTCCACAACTTCATGGAGTACGACCGTCGCTGGTGCGACGAGTGCGGGACGCACGATAGCATCGGCCGCGCGATCTGGGCGTTGGGCTACGGCGTGGCCAATGCGTCCGCGCAGCCGTGGCGACGCGTCTGCGCGACGCTGCTCGACCGCGCGCTGCCGGCGCTAGGATCGCTGGACTACCTTCGCTCGCGCGCCTACGCCGCACTCGGGGTCGCGCACGCTTACGCTGCCGTCAAAGAACAGCGCTATGCGAACGCCCTCTCCGGCCTGGCGGGCGATCTGTACGCCGCGTACGAGTCGACGGCGTCGGACGAGTGGCCGTGGTACGAAGACGTCATGACCTACGATAATGCCCGTCTGCCCGAAGCGATGATTCGCGCCGGGCAGATGCTCGGCGAGAAGGCCTTCCAAGACGTGGGCTTGACGACGTTGGCCTTCTACGAGAGCGTCACGACGGAAAACGGCGTGCACGTACCAATTGGTAATGAGGGCTGGTACCCTCGCGGAGGACGGCGGGCGCTCTACGCGCAGCAGCCGTTGGAAGCCGCCGCGATGGTCGACGCGCAGCTAGCCGCCTTCGATCTGACCAGCGACGTTAGTCGCTTTGCTGCCGCCGAACTCGCGCTGGAATGGTACTACGGAAAGAATTCGCGCGGCGTCGTAATGGCGCAGGGCGGCGGGTGCTACGACGGCCTGGACCAAGACTCCGTCAACCACAACATGGGCGCAGAATCGACGCTCGCATTGCTCGCGGCGGCCTTTGCGATTGCCGCCCGGCGCGCTCGCGTATTGCGCGCGGTGCGCTGACGGTGCCGAAAACGTAGCAGTTTTTCCATAAACAGGCGTTAACGACACTTGCGTCGAATCGCTATAAATGCTCCTCGAAACCGAAGTCCTCAACGACGTGCAATCTGCCGCCGTTCGGCAGACCGATGGCCCGGTCTTGATTTTTGCCGGTGCGGGCAGCGGAAAAACCCGCGTACTCACACACCGTATCGCCTACCTGCTTAAAGAGCTGCGCGTAGCGCCGGATCGCGTGCTGGCGGTAACCTTTACGAACAAAGCCGCGGGTGAGATGAAAACTCGCCTGCAGAACATGATCGGCACCGACGCCCGCGACGTATGGGTCGGCACGTTTCACTCGATGTGCGTGCGCATCTTGCGCCGCGACGGTTCGCGCATCGGCATCGCGCCGACGTTTGCCGTCATCGACGACGCCGATCAGCGTCAGCTCGTGCGCGAGATTCTCGAGGATCTCGATTACGACGAGCGCCAGCTTTCGCCGGGCGCCTGCCTTGCAGAGATCGACAAAGCGAAGAACGCACTGATCTGGCCGGACGAGTACGTCGGGCGCCAGACGTCGTTTCTCGGCGAGCGCATCGCCAACGTCTACACCGAGTACCAGCGCCGCCTCAACGAGTCAAACTCGCTCGACTTCGACGACCTCATCGTCCGCGCGATCGATCTGCTCGAGCGCGACAAGGACGTTCGCGAAAAGTATCAGCGCAAGTTCGAGTACGTGTTGGTCGACGAATATCAGGACGTCAATGCCGCGCAATACCGGCTCGTCGCCCTGCTGGCCGCCCGCTCTGGAAACATCACCGTCGTCGGCGACGACGACCAATCGATCTACTCCTGGCGCGGCAGCGACTACCGCATGATCCTGCGCTTCGAGGAAGACTTCCCGGGCTCGAACGTCTTCAAGCTCGAGGAGAACTATCGCAGCTCGGGGCGCATCCTCGAAGCGGCGAACGCGCTGGTCGCCAACAATCGTTCGCGGGCCGCCAAGAAGCTCTTCACCTCGCGCGACGAGGGCGAGGCAATCTCGGTCTATCCGGCGGCGACCGAGCGCGACGAAGCCCGCTACGTCGTCGAGAAAGTCAAGAACCTCGTGCGTGAGGGCTCGGCCTATCGCGATTTCGTGGTTCTCTATCGCACCAACGCCCAGTCGCGCGTCTTTGAAGAAGCGCTGCTAGCCGAGGGAATTCCTTATCGGGTTGTCGGAGGCGTCGGCTTCTACGCGCGCACCGAGATCAAAGATATCGTCGCGTACCTTCGCTACATCGTCAACTCGTCCGACGCGCTTGCGTTCAAGCGGATCGTCAACGTGCCGCGACGCGGCATCGGGCAGCAGACTCTCTCGGCGCTGGTGCAGTCGGCCGGCGCCGCGCGCCTCTCCGTCGGCGAGGCGATCTTCAACGGCGAGCTTCTGCGTACGGCCGTTCCCAAGAAGCTCAAGGAGCTGGAGCGCTTCGCGGATCTCATCAACGATCTGCGCCGTCGCGCGCAAGAGTTTAACGTCGCCGATCTGCTTGTCGCGGTTATGGAAGAGTCCGGCTACCTTCGCGAACTGCAAAGCGAGGACACGCACGACGCTCGCGCGCGCATGGAGAACCTCCAGGAACTGGTCGGCGTCGCACGCGAGTACGAGGCGAACGACGAGGAACCGTCGCTGGCCGGCTTCCTCGCGAACATCGCGCTGGTCAGCGATCTCGATGCGCTCGACGACGAAGCCTCCTACGTTACGCTGATGACGCTGCATAGCGCGAAAGGGCTGGAGTTTCCCAGCGTCTTTCTCACCGGTCTGGAGGAGGGGGTTTTCCCGCACAGCCGGGCGCTCACCGAACAGGTCGAGCTTGAAGAAGAGCGTCGCCTTGCCTACGTCGGCATCACGCGGGCAATCGATCGGCTTTTCCTTACCTACGCCGCGCGTCGCGCGCTCTTCGGCAACACCTACGCTTATCCGAAATCGCGCTTTATCGAGGAGCTGCCGTCACTGCTCATTCTCGAAAGCGACAGCGTTCCGCTCGCGCGCCCGGCCGGCGGCCGGTGGCGCGAAGTTGCGATCCACGAGTCTGCGGGTGCGGGTATGCACCTTGGCCTCAAGGCCGGCGACCGCGTGCGCCATCCGAAGTGGGGCGAAGGCCGCATCGAGAGCATCGTCGGCGCGGGTGGGGATGGGTTGGTCACGATCGACTTCCCCAACGTCGGGCAGAAGATGCTGATGCTGAAGTACGCGCCCCTCGAAAAAATCTAGTCTTACATCCTTCGACAATCCTTCGACAAGCTCAGGATGACAACGGCGGTAAGCTCGCCATGAGAGGGGAGGCCGCATGGTGCCTCAAGGTTTGAGGGTCGCGGTCGCTGGAATCCACGGACGCATGGGGACGATCGCGCGAGAAGCGCTCGGGCGCAGCGGCGAGTTTTGCTGTGGTTTGGCGCGCCGCTCCGATAGCGCCGGGGACGTCGTCGATTCCGTCGACGCCGTCATCGCGCGCAAACCCGACGTGCTGCTCGATCTCACGACGCAGCCGGGAAGCTACGACATCTCACTCGCGGCCGTGGCGCGCGGACTCCCTACGGTGATCGGCACGAGCGGATGGAGTGCCGAACAGCGCGCCGTCCTCGCGGCGACCGCGCAAGAGCGCGGCGTCGGCGTTCTGCTCGTCCCCAACTTTTCGCTCGGCGCGACGCTGATGATGCGCTTTGCGCAGCAGGCGGCCCGCTTTTTCCCCGACGCAGAGATCGTCGAGCTCCATCACGCCGGCAAGAAAGACAAGCCTTCGGGCACCGCGCGGGAAACCGCCGAACGCATGGAGTACGCCGGCGGCCGGCTGCCCGGAATTCATAGCGTCCGCTTACCGGGATTGGTCGCCCACCAAGAAGTGATACTCGGAGGAACCGGTGAGGTGCTGACGATTCGCCACGATTCGCTCAGCCGTGAATCGTTCGTCGCCGGCATGCTGGCCGCGGTACACGCCGTCGGGAAGCGCCGCGGGCTTTCCGTCGGACTCGACTCCATTCTCGACGATGCGCCGCTCTCGTTCGGAGCGGGCGCATGAAAATCGCAGTCGTAGGCGCCACCGGCGCCGTCGGCGAGACCATTCTAGCGGTCCTCGAAGAGCGCGACGTACCGGTCGCGCAGCTGGCGCCGTTCGCCTCGCGCGAACGCCCCGCGGCGGTGCGTTTTCGCGGTGACCGGCTCGACGTTCGCGCGGCCTCGGATGACGCGTTGCGCGGCTACGACGTCGTGTTCTTCGCCGGCGGCGAAGATGCGAGCGAAAGGTATGCTCCGGCACTGATCGAAGGCGGCGCCGTCGTTATCGACAACAGCGCGACGTTCCGGATGCAACAGGGCGTACCGCTGATCGTTCCGGAAGTCAACGCCGACGAAATGCGCCGGGAACACCGGCTCTTTCCGGTCGCTAACTGCACGGCGATCCTGCTCTGCACGGCATTGTTCCCGATTCGCGATGTGGCCGGTCTGAAGACCGTGCACGTGGCGACCTACCAAGCCGCCAGCGGCGCGGGGCGGCCCGGGCTCGACGAGTTCGAAGCCGGCGAACGGGCCGTCGTCAGCGGCGCAGCCGAACCGGCGCCGGCCGTTTTTCCTCGTCAGCTCGCGCGCAACGTCGTGCCGCAGGTGGGAAGTTTCGACGACGAGGGCTGGAGCGGCGAAGAATGCAAGGTGCGCGAGGAAAGCAAGAAGATGCTCGGGCTCCCCGATCTCGAAGTAAGCGTCACCTCCGTCCGCGTTCCGGTGCGTACCGCGCATAGCGCCGCCGTCTTCGTGCAGACGCGGCGCGCCACGAGCCGCGCGGATCTTGCGACGGCCTTCGAACGCGCGCCCGGGATCGTCTTTCATTCAAGTGGGATCGTAACGCCACGCGACGTCGAAGGAACCGACGAGGTGCACGTCGCGCGATTGCGCGCCCTTCGACAAGCTCAGGGTGACACCCGAGAAGGTCAGGCTGGTGCCGGGACGGATTTTGCGCTGTGGTGCGTTGCCGATCAGCTGCGAAAAGGCGCGGCGACCAACGCCGTGCAGATTCTCGAGCTGCTGCTGCAAAAAGGATTTCTGGCCGCATGAACGCGACCGCCCGCGTCGCCGTCCTGAAGTTCGGCGGCACCTCGGTCGCGACGCGCGACCAGCGACTCCTCGCGTTCCGCCGAGTGCGCGATGCGTGCGACGCCGGATTTGCGACCATCGCCGTCGTTTCGGCGATGGGCCGTTCCCCCGAGCCGTACGCGACCGATACGCTGCTCTCGCTGTGGGGCGGTCGCGGTGCAGACGCCAACGCCGACGTGCTGCTCGCCGCGGGTGAGCTGATCTCGGCGGCCGTCTTTGCCGGTGAGCTGAGCGCCGAGGGCATCGCAGCCGCAGCGCTCTCCGGCGCGCAGGCCGGCATCGTCACCAACGATCGTCACGGCGACGCCACGATTCTGCGGGTCGAGCCGAACGTGATTCGCGAACTGCTCTACAAGCAGGTCGTCCCGGTCATCGCCGGCTTTCAGGGCGTCGCCGAAGACGGTACGATCACGACGCTCGGGCGCGGCGGCACCGATCTTTCGGCGATTGCTATCGGTCACGCGCTCGATGCGCAGCGCGTCGATATCTACACCGACGTCAGCGGCGCGATGACCGGTGATCCGCGCCGCATCCCCACCGCACGCACGATCGATCGTGCCTCGCTCGCTGAGATGAGCGAACTCGCCGATCAGGGCGCAAAGGTCATGCATTCTAAGGCCGCCGAGTACGCCAACCGCACCGGAACCCGTTACGCGGTAAAGGGCCTCACGACCGATCGCGGGACAATCGTCGACGAAGACGTCGATCACCATCGCCCGGTCACCGGCGTCACGTCCTCGGGGCGGGTAACCTGGGTGCGCATCATTCGCGGCGATATCGAGTCGCCCGAGCGCCGGATGCAGACCGAGCTCGAGATGTTTCGCCGGGTCGCCGAAGCCGAGATCTCGATCGACCAAGTTACGATCAATCAAGCGGGCGTAGCGTTCGTCGTGGAGGGCGACCGCGGCAACGACATCCGGCGGCTGCTCAGCGACCTGAACCTCGCGGTTCGGGTGCGCGAGGGATGCTCGAAGCTCTCCGTCGTCGGCATGGGAATGCGCTACGCTCCGGGCGTCGTACACAACGTCGTGGAGGCCCTCTCGAAAGCCGACGTCGAGATCATTCACTGTACCGACAGCAACGTGACGATCTCGGTGCTCGTGCCGGCCGCGCAGGCCGAGCGGGCCGAGAATGCCGTTCACGATCAGTTTTGTCTCGAACGAGGAGATCCCGTCGTATGAACTCGCAACTCGGAGTGATTCTCACCGCGATGGTAACGCCGTTCGACGAACACGGCGAACTGGATCTTCGCGAGGCGCAGCGCCTGGCGCGCTGGCTCGTCGAGCGCGGCAACGACGGCTTGATCCTCGCCGGGTCTACCGGTGAGGGCCAGACACTCGAGCCCGGCGAGCGCGCCGAGCTCTATCGCGCCGTTAAAGAGACCGTCGGCAGTTCTGCGTACGTCGTCGCCAACGCGGGGACGAACTCGACGCGCGAATCCATCGCCGCCGCCCGCGATGCGGCAGCCGCCGGCGCCGACGCCCTTCTCGCCGTCGTGCCCTACTACAACAAGCCGACGCAGAGCGGCATGATCGCGCATTTTTCGGCGATCGCGCAGGCGACGCCGTTGCCCGTTGTCATCTACAACATTCCCGGACGCACCGGCGCGAACATGTTTCCCGAAACGCTGCTCGAGATCGCCCGGCGAAACCCCAACGTCGCCGGAGTTAAAGAGTCCAGCGGCGATCTCAAGCAAATTGGCATGATTCTGCGGGATCGCAGCGAGCGTTTCATCGTTTGGGCCGGCGACGATCACCTCTTTCTCCCGTGCTTGGCGCTGGGCGCCGACGGTGTCGTCGGCGTCGCTTCGCACCTCTGTTCGCGCGAGTACTACGCGATGGTCGACGCCTATCGCAACGGCCGCCCGGACGACGCCGCGCAGATTCACGCTTCGCTGCTGCCGCTCATCGATGCGCTCTTCGCAACGACGAGCCCGATCGCGGTAAAGTGGGCGATGGCGCAGCTTGGCTTTCGCGTCGGCTCGTGCCGGCTTCCGCTCGACGAGATCCCGCCGGCCGTCGCCGATCGGTTGCGCCCGCTGTTGGCTGCGTACGTTTCGCACCCCGTCGAGTCCCGATGAGCTCGCTCGAAATCCTCGGCTGCCGTCTCGATCCGATCGACGCGGATGAGGCGACGGAGAACATTCTCGACTTGGCGCGAGCCGGCAGCGGCGCGCAGGTCGTAACGCTCGGCACCGAGATGGTCGTCTACGCGCAAAAGGATGCGAAGTTCCGCAGCATCGTCAACCATAGCGCGCTCTCACTCTGCGACACGGCGGGCGTGCTCACGGTGGCACGCTGGCGAGGCGCGCCCCTGCGCGATCGAGTCGCGGGCGTGGAGCTCTTGGAGCATCTCTGCGCCGGCGCCGCCATTGCGGAGATTCCGGTCTATTTTCTCGGCGGTGAGCAAGGCGTGGCCGCCGACGCGGCCGCGATTTTAGAAGTGCGCTTCCCGGGGTTGCAGATCGCAGGCACGCGCGACGGCTACTTTAACCGCGAACAGACGCCGCAGGTCGTCAAGGAGATCGCGGCGAGCGGCGCGCGATTGCTCTTCGTCGGCATGGGCTCGCCGCGCCAGGAGTTTTGGCTGGCCGATCACCTCCGTGAGACCGGATGCGGCGTGGGTATCGGCGTCGGAGGATCGTTCGATGTGATCTCCGGCCGCGTGGCACGAGCACCGCAGATCGTGCAGCGCATGCGCCTGGAATGGCTCTACCGGCTCGTCAAAGAGCCGCATCGCTGGCGGCGGCAGCTCGCACTTCCGTACTTCGTCTGGCTCGTCGCGCTCGACGAGATCGGCCTTCGAACGAGGCGGCAACCGACGTGAAGGCGATGAT
>DATAQH010000020.1:0-8174 GCA_036264815.1 Candidatus Cybelea sp. | reverse complement strand
GATCGCCGCCGTCATCCGCGACGTCGCCGGCGAATACTGCGGCGGCGCCGTCGGCTTCGTGTTGGAAGGCGGCTACGGTATCGACGCGTTGACGAACTCGATCGCCGCAATTGCATCGATCTGCGATGGCGCCCAGCCGCGTGGCGGCGTCGCCGACGCAACATCAATACCTTTCAACATCCGCCGCCCGCTCGACAACTTTCTCGGCTCCCAGGAACCTTTCAGAAAACTTGAGAATTAAGGCGCCTTAAACAGGGGAGCGCCCCTCGACCGATTGTTGCTCGGTTACTTGGAGGGTTAAAAGATGCGATCGTTGCGCCTCGTCACCTCTCTCGTTCTCTTCCTCGCCTTTATTGCTCAAGCTCCGTCGGCAATCGCCGGCGTTACCGGCGGTATCACCGGCACCGTCGTCGATAGCGATACCGGAGCGCCGATCGCCGGCGCCCGCGTAACGGCCAGCAGTCCGTCGCAGACTGCGACGTCGACAAGCGATGCGGCCGGCCACTTCGGTTTTCTGACGCTCGCGCCGGACACGTACACGATCACCGCCGATAAGAGCGAGTATCAATCTGAAAGCGTGCCCGGGCAGATCGTTTTTGCAGACACGGTCCAGACGGTTCGCGTGAGCCTGCCCAAAGCGCTGAAAACGATCGGCCGCGTAACCGCCGCTGCGGCCGGCTCGCTGGTAAAATCCGGAACGACCGCCGACATCTACTCGATCAACGCGGCGACGCAGCACGCGGCATCCGCCCTCGGCGGCGGCGGTAACCTCAACTCAGCGTACTCGGCAATCTCGACCGTCCCTGGCGCCTACGTCGTCCCAAATCAGAGCGGTTATTACGACACCGTTCACATTCGGGGCGGCGACTTCGACCAAGTGGGCTATGAATTTGACGGCGTTCCCGTGAACCGCTCGTTCGACAACTATCCGTCGGGCGCGGCCTCGTCGCTGGGCAATGCCGAAGTTCAGGTGTACACCGGCGCGAACCCGGCGAACTCCGAAGGCCAAGGGCTCGCGGGGTACATCAACCAGGTCATCCGCACCGGTACGTTCCCGGGCTCGGCCGACGGACAGCTCGGCATCGGTACGCCCACCTTCTACCATCGGGCGATGCTCGAGGTCGGCGGCGCGACGCCCGACCGGAACCTCTCATACTACTTCGGCATCGCCGGCTACAACCAAGGTTTTCGTTACGTCAACAACGACAACGGTGCCAACTACGACAGCTGGCTCGGCGCGCCGCTCGCGCCGCTCGCCACACCGAATGCCGGCCAGTATGCCGAGGGCGGCTACGTTCTGGGACCGTTCAACTGGATGAACTTCTCGCAAATCGCCTCGCGCGACGTCGTCGCGAACATCCACATCGGCATTCCGCACAAAAACGACGCGGGCCGCGACGACGTGCAGCTCCTCTGGGATAGCTCCTACCTTTCGAACTCATTCTACAGCTCGAACAACGACGTCGCCTCGCCGATGTGTTCGCCGAGCCTCTCGGGAGCGCAGTGCTGGGGCACAGTCAACCCGATCGGAACGCTCGGGCTCGCCCCAAAGTTTCCCGCGGGCGGAACGACGCCCTGGGTGGACGGCCTCTCGTGGAACTGCATGACTCAGGTCGGAAAGACGTTTAGCCAAGCCGGTCTGGTCGGCATCGGGCCGACCTGTACCTCAAAATACTTCTATCCATTTAGCAACCAGAACCGGCCATGGTCGGATTTCTCCATCGGCAGCTCGTACGGATTCGTCCCCGATACCGACCGCGACTCTTCGCAGAACCAGCAAGAGATCGTGAAGCTGCAGTACACGAAAAACTTCGGCTCGACGGCGTTCTTCCGCATCTACGGGTACACGTACTACAGCACGTGGGATCTCGTCGGCCCGCAGTGTACCGCGTTCTTTTATATCTGCCCAACTGCACCGGACTACGAGCTTAGCTCGCATACGCGCGGGGTCAGCGCGGAGTTTCAGGATCAGCTCAACGAACAGAACCTCTTGACGATCCAAGGATCGTACGTTACCGCAAGTACGATTCGCGACAACAACACGCAGATGTTCAACAATTTTCCGGCCTTCGGCGGCCCAAACCGCACGAACGCCGCGGTCGTGGTCAACGCGGCCGACCCGTACGGCGGCTACTGCTACGGCGCGGGCGGCGGTTCGCCAGTGACCTGTAATCCCGGGGTTGGGCAAGCGCAGGTCGTGACCTGGGATCAGCTCTACGAACCGAACGTGAAAGGCAACGCCCCAGCGCCATTACCCTCAAGTTGCGTCGACCCTCGAGTGCCTGGGCAGACGGCCTGCTCGTACCTCATGGCTGAGAACGGGCAGTACGCGACGTACAACAACGTGCAGCCCAAGTTTGGCTCGGCCTCGCTGACCGACCAGTTCCGCCCCAACGACAAAATCCTGATTAACCTCGGACTTCGTTTGGACAGCTTTACCTTCGACGGTCTCAACGGCGACGTCAACGGCAACGGCGGCATTGCGCGACAGTTCTGGTACAACGCCTACAACCGAGATACGTGCGTAAATAACCTCACCGGCGT
Source organism: Candidatus Cybelea sp. (assembly GCA_036264815.1). Taxonomy (GTDB): domain Bacteria; phylum Vulcanimicrobiota; class Vulcanimicrobiia; order Vulcanimicrobiales; family Vulcanimicrobiaceae; genus Cybelea. Next base: position 5,630 of record DATAQH010000020.1, on the reverse strand, counting down.
TCCGGTCGACAAGTCGGGGCTTGGGACTTCCAGCTCGGGGTTATCCCCTACGTCGCCCTGTCCGAGCGGTTACCACGCCGCGGCCCTCGTAAACCAAGCGTACCAAAGCTTTACCTTCAACGAGTGGCAGCCGCGTTTTAGCGGCACCTACACGGTCAGTCCGAATACGGTGATCCGCGCATCGTTTGGACGCTATACGGAAGCGCCGAACACGGCCTACGAAATCTACAACACCCTGCAGAACGACCTGCCCTTCACGCTGCTCGGCCCAAACCTCTCCCCCTATGGCCGCACGTCGCCCGGGCTTCCGGTGGCACCGCCCACCTCGCTGAACTACGACGTCTCGCTCGAGCAGCATCTCAGAGGTACCGACTGGTCGTTTAAGATCACGCCGTTTCTGCGCCAAACGCAGGATCAGGTGCAGAACTTCTTCTTAAATCAGCAGACCGGATTCATCTCCGGCCTCAACGTCGGCAGCCAGCGCAGCGAAGGCTTCGAATTCCAGATGCAAAAGGGCGACTTCTCACGCAACGGCCTTTCGGGACTGCTGTCCTTCGCCTACACGAACTCGTACACGAAGTATGGCGTGCTTTCCAACGGGACGACGATCATCTCGCCGATCAACGTGACGATCTCGAATTACAACGCGTACACGAGGGCCTGCGCCAAGGGCGGTTCCTTCGTCGGGCGGTCGGAGTTCGGCATCCCGCTTTGCGGCTCGACGAGCTCCGGAGTCCGCGCGGCGAAATGCTATTTTCAGGGTAATCCCTCGGCGTGCGGGAAGTCCGGCGCAGTCGTCAATCCGTACTGGAATGCGGCAGCTCAAAACTTCCTCGATCCGGGGCAGAACTTTGCACCGTACGACATCTTCCCGGCCGGCATCGGCTCCTCGGTAAACGCGTTCAACTCACCGTATGTCGGGAGCTTGGTGCTCAACTACCGACACGATAAGTTTGCGGTGACGCCCTCCCTGCAGTTCCAGGGTGGCGGAAAATACGGCGCGCCGGAGACGACGCCCGGCATCGATCCCGCCGATGCGGGTTGTGCACCTCTGGTGGGAGGCCATCGCTACGACGCTTCTACCTGCCCGGCCGGGCTTGTGATTCCCAATCCGTTCACGGGCGTCTTCGACGACCTCGGATCCTTCACGCAGCCCAACGAGCTGATGTTCAACTTCCAAGCAGAGTACGACGTCTCGCCGCGGATCACGCTGACGGCGGTCCTGGCGAACATCGTCAACACGTGCTGGGGCGGAACGAGCAAACAGTGGACCTACACCGATAGCAATATCTGCTCGTACGGCGTCGTCGGCGGCGGCTTGATTCCGCCGGTCGGCAACGCGTTCAATCCGCCTGGCAGCGTCTCGGCTACCAACGGAAAGAATGCCGCGACGAAGATCCAGCAGTTCTTACTCTATCCGTACGAACCCAATCTTGGGCCGTACTTGGTCTCGGGCCTCAACAACTCGGTCAAGGCTCCGTTCCAAGCCTACTTCATGGCGAACATCAAACTCTAAGAGCAGCAAAGAGCTAGGGCGTAATCGTCCCCGCGATATTGGCGAGCTCGGTCATTCCGAGCTCGCCGACAAGCGTGTAATAGAGCTTTCCGTCGCTCCACGCCAGCAAGTCCATGCTGCCGTCTTCACCGTACTGCCCGGTGCGCCCGCCGAGGGTCACCGATTGCGGGTGAAACGGCGCCATGTTCGGAGCAACGGCCGTCGCGCTTTCGAAGAGCGAGACGGTGCGCAGCCCGTCGGAGTAGAGGAGCTGGACGGTGCGCGCGCCGTGCATGTCGACGAGGTCGCCGCTGAGCGGTGCGAAGCCCTCCGGAAGGCCGCCGGGTTTTCGCGCGGCAAAGCCGGCGTCGTGAATCAAGCGATCGGGATTGCTCGAAACCTCCTGCAGCTTCGGACCGCCGACGACGGCGTACCCTTTCGGAAGCGAGAAATCGGCGGCGGGGACGGCCCCGTAGCGCACTCGCTCTAGGCGAATTTCGCTGACGAGTGCACCGTGCGGGCCGAACTCTTGCCTGTCGAGCACGATCTTTGTCTCGCGGTCGATGCGCGCGAACATCGTCGTGCGATGCGTGTACTTATTGACCAGCAGCGCGTCGACGACCGGACGTCCGCCGAAGCTTTCCGTGCCCACGCGGACCGGACGGTAGTTCGCGCGGATCAGCGCCTCGTTGTCGCCGATCGAGCGGCGATCCTCGAGCGTCGCCGCGTTCTTGGTCTCGACGATGCGGCGGTGCTTGGCGTCGATTGAAAACTCGAGGTTGCCCTTCGTGATCTCCGAGTCGCCGAAGAGCTCCGCGGGCGCACTGTAGAGTTTGCGCGTCATGTCGGGCGCGCGGTGTTCGATGCGGTAGACCGAAGCCACCGAGCCGTGGCTGCCGATGCGCACCGACTCGACGATGCCGGTGTACGAGATCTTCGATGGGGCCAAGAGCACGTCGGAGAGCAACGCGAACGGCGCCGCAGCGGGCGTCTGCGCCGTTCCGGCGCTTGCCGGCGCGAGGCTGCCGATCGCGAACGCCAGCGCGACGGCGCTCTGTCTAATGCGATCGATCATCGTCGCTCAACGCTCCCGGGATGGGTTCGTCTTCCGAGAGCGGCGTCGTGCTGCTGAGTGCGGCGTGGCTTTCGACGTAGTACGACGCATCGATCGTCGACGCGGCCGCAGGCCCGTGCGCGAGCCTAAAGCCGAAATAGATGAAGGCAACGATCGCGATCGCAACCGGCACGGCGACGGCCGGCCGGAAGGCCGCGCTCAGCTGCTCCCAGAGCGAGGGAGGCTTGTGGCGCACCGTATCGCGAATCGTCGCGACGACGCCGGCGGGAAGCTCGCGCTCGTCGGCGCGCGCGTACGCCTTTAGCATCTCGGTGAGCGACAGCTCGGATTCGCGAATCTCGGAGCACTCGGAGCAGCCGGCGAGATGCGCATGAATCGCAGCATCGCGCGGCGGCGAAAGCTCGCCGTGCAGGTAATCGACGATCTCTTCAGGCGTCGGATGAAGCTGATTCATGATGGCGACTTCATATGGCGAGTCACGAGTTTGCGGAGCTGTCCGCGGGCGCGGTGCAGACGCGATCGCACCGTTCCGACGGTGCACCCCACAATGTCGGCAATCTCCTGGTAGCTATATTCCTCGATGTCGGCGAGCCACACGATCTGCCGTTGATCGCTGCCGAGCTCTTCAAGCGCCCTTGACAGCGGCTCGCTAAGCTGCGAGTCGACATAGTCGTCGATCGGCGCGACGGCCAGCGGGCGGGAACCGGAAAACTCTTGAAGCTCATTATCATCGGGAATCTCCTCTTGGTAACGTCCCTTGCGGCGGCGAAGTTCGTCGCGGTGCAGATTCGTTACGATTCGATAGATCCATGAGCGAAAGGACGTACCGGGTTTGAAGCTTTGCCAGGCCTTGTAAACGCGGACGAATGCCTCTTGGGTCAGGTCGCGTGCGTCGGCCTCGTTGCAAGTCAAGCGATATGCGAAATTATAGGTCGCCTTACCGTGCTGCTCGATCGCGCGTTCCAAGAACGCCGCTTGGTCCGGCGCGGGGTTCTGGAGCGGCGAGGCGGCTGCCATGGACGGCTAGCCTTCTTGTTTTGGTTGAAAGCTCCGCTCAGGTACGCGAGGGCCAGATGACTCGCGCCACCGCCCACATCCCCAAAAACGAAACGACCGTTAAAAAGGTGAAGAGCGCGAGCTCCAGCAGCGCGATGCCGGCGAATTGGCTGCCCCCGCAGATCGCGACCGCCTCGGCGATCAGCGCGAGCTTGAAGCGCTCGAGTGGGTTGTTCGCGAGGCCCGCGATCGAGCGGGCCTGGGCGATCACGGAGCCCGGGTCCCAGCTCGCGGTTTCGACGACCGAGGCGACGCGGCCGTTGGGCGCGACGATGAAGAGTTTGTCATCGTGGAGGAAGTTGTCGGTGCTCACGCGCATCGAGCTGATCCGAAATTCGTCGAGCAAACGCTGGATCGTCGAGCCGGTCCCCGTTAGCAACGTCCAGCTCTCACTCCGAGCGCCGTAGCCGGCGGCGTACGCGCGCAAGACCGCGGGAGAATCGTAGGGCGGGTCGAGCGTGATCTCGGCAAGCGCGAAGTGCTTGGGGTCGAGCCGGCCTTGAAGGTAGGCGTATTTTCCGCTGATCGCGGGGCAAAGCGTGCGATCCGGACAGCGCGTGAAGACAAACGAAAGCAGCAGCGTCTTTTTAGCGAAGGCGCGATTGAGCGTGACGCGCCGGCCTTGCGAATCGATTAGCGTCGCTGCGGGCAGGGTACTGCCAATCTCGATCGGCACGACGCGCCCGGCGTCGGGAAGGCCTGGTGCGAAAACGCCTCCCGGCAGCGCATCGCGCAGGGTCGGCGGATGCGTCGACACGTCGAGAAAAGCGTCGATGCTGGTGCCTGGGCGCAGACGCACTGGCGGGTCGAGCGAATAGCGGCGAATCTGCGAAGGCAGCGTTTGCGCCACGGCATCGGTACGTACGATCGCGGCGGCTTCGTTGCGCGCGTCGAGAACGACGCCGTGAATCGGTACGAGCGCGAGCAATGCGGCGAGCACCGCGATCATCCGAGCGCCTTTCGCAACGCAGCGACGACCGTGCCTTCACTGTCCTGGTCGTCGAGCACCCCGTGGAACCGGCCGCTCGGATCGATGACGAAGATTGCGGCCGAATGCGCGACGTCGTAGCTGCCTTTACGAGCGTGTATCTTTGCCGCCCAAACGTGATAGGCCGCTTCAGCCGCCGCAATCTGCAGCGGCGTCCCGGTCAAGCCGACGATGTCGACGCCCGGCCGCGCGAAACGATTGACGAATCGGTGAAGCACCGGCGCCGTGTCGCGCGAGGGATCGACCGTTACGAAGGCGATCTCGACGTTGCCGGCGCGTGCGCCAAGCGCCGCCGTCGCACGCACCATGCGCGCCAGGATCGTCGGACAGGTGTCGGGGCAGTGCGTAAAACCAAAGGTCAGGAGCACGGCTTTTCCGTGCTGCGCGGAGAGCTGCCACGGCGTGGAGCGATCGCTCTGCAGCGCAAAATCAGGGGCGCTTCGGCCGCCGCTGCAGGCGACCGAGCCGAGCGTCGCCGCCGCTAACAGCACGAGCGCGAGAGCGCGAACCATACGCTCATTGTACTCCTTGGGACAGGGGTTCGCTGCGACAGAGCCCAACGAAGGGACCCGTGAACGCTGCGGTTCTAATACTCCGCCTGCTTTTGGGCGGAATGCTGCTCGTTGCCGGGCTGCTGAAGGTTGGCCACGCCGCGAACCTGGCGGCTAGCATCGCGGGCTTTCGCCTGCTGCCCGCGGCCGTTGCCGGTCCGCTCGCGCTTGCGTTGCCCTTCATCGAGATTCTGCTCGGCGCCTATTTGGTAGCCGGTCTCTTCACGCGCGTTACCGCGTGGGTCGTCGCGGCCCAGTTCTTCATTTACGCTGCCGCCGTCGCCTCGGCCGTTCTCCGTAACCTTCCGGCGAACTGCGGCTGCTTTGGTCCGGGCGACTCGGCGGTTGCGGATTGGCCGCACGTCGCGTTCGACTGCGTCTTCGGCGCGGCGGCGATCTTCATCGCGTTGGGCGCGCCAGGTCCGCTCGCGCTGGATCGAAAGCTGCGCGCCGCATGACGCGCCG
>DATAQH010000368.1:0-4265 GCA_036264815.1 Candidatus Cybelea sp. | reverse complement strand
CTCGACGGCACAAAGCCGGACTAAATTACTCTTCGCCGGGCGCGGAGCCTGGGTTGGCGGCAGGGCGCAGTAAGACCAGCAACTCGTGGGCACCCGCGTCGAGCAGGCGGCGCGCGAACGACGGACGGCCGAGCCAGCGCGGCTGGCGCTGCGTGCCGGCCAGCGCGACCGTCGTTTGCGGCACGGACCGGGCGATCTCGATGAGGCGGCTCGGTACGTCGTCGGCGACGTCATCGATCCACTCGACGTTCGTCTTGCGTGCCTCGGAGCGAAGGCTCTCGACGACCTCCGGATCGATGCGCTGGCGCGGCCCGACGACGTGTGCGATTGTAAACTCGATCGCGAGGCGAGCGGCGATCCGCCCGGCGCGGGAAATCATCGGCAGATCGACTTCGCGCGAGCCGATCGCAAGCAACAGACGATCGAACGGCGACGCGACGCGTTCGCGATGGCGCGCGCGCAACGCCTCGCGTAGTGCAAGCTCGCGCAGCGCGAAGAGATTTTCGGTGCGGAAGAAGTTCGCCAGCGCCGCTTCGCAGCGATCCGGCGGATAGATCTTCCCTTCGCGCAGGCGCCGGCGCAGGGTCTCCGGCGTGACGTCGGTGAGGATCACCTCGTCGGCGAGCGAAAGAATGCCGTCGGGGAGCGTCTCGCGGACGACCGTGCCCGTCAGCCGGAGCACCGTATCGCCGAGGCCCTCGAGATGCTGGATGTTGAGCGTCGTAATCACGTCAATGCCGGCGCGCAGCACCGCAAGCACGTCGTAAAAACGCTTCGGGGCGACCGAGCCGGGTGCATTGGTATGCGCCAGCTCGTCGATCAGCGCTACCTGGGGGTGGCGCGCGATGACGGCCGCCCGATCGAATTCTTTGTACGTGATTCCGTTCTCGGTGATCGTCTGCGGCGGAACGATCTCGAGGCCGTCGAGCAGCGCGGCCGTCTCTCTGCGCCCGTGCGTTTCGACGAAGCCGACGACGACGTCGACGCCGTCGGCCTCGAGCTGGTGCGCGCGGTCGAGCATCGCGTAGGTTTTGCCCGCTCCGGCGGCGGCGCCGATGTAGACGGTCAGCTTGCCGTAGCCGACTCGCAGGCGATCGCCTGCAGTCTGCGAGTAGGGCGAGCGCGCGGGATTCTGGCCGATGTACGTTTGACCGACGCCAACGATGAAGAGATCGTATGGAAGCGGCGTCCCGGCAAGCTTCGTAGCGACGCGGCCTTTCGGCAGCGCGACCAGCGCAGCCCGTAGGACGTCGCCGGACGAAGCTGCGGGATCGACGCCCTCGTGCAGCACCTCGCCACCGAGCTCGCGCGCGATGCGCTCGAGTTCGGGGCCGCCGGCGCCGGGCGTTGGAACGACTTCGAGGCCGAGATCGAGCGCGTTGGCGATCGCGGCCGTGCGCTTGAGATAGGGCGCGGCGTCGACCTCGGGATAAACGAAGGCCGCTGCCATCGAGGTGCGACCGGCCTTAAAGACCGGAAGCGTGAGGCTATCGACCGTGCGTAGAAGCAGCTCGCGCAGCATGTGCAGGTTCTGCTCCTTAAACGCACCGTTGAGCGCGCGGTCGACGTCCTGTTCGTTGACGATCTTCCCCGCGCGCACGCGACTCTGCAGCAGACTCGGAGAGACGTCCAGCGCCACGACTTCGTCGGCCGCTTGCAAAAACGAGAACGGCACGATCTCCCGCACCGGATAACCGAGAAGCGCTTCGGCGGTCGGCGCGACCGTCTCGAGATGGGCGATGTTAAAAGCGGCGATCACGCCGATGCCGAGCTCGCGAAGGGCCACGGCGTCTTGCCAGCGTTTGGCATGCGCAGCGTCGCCGAGATTATCGTGGGCGAGTTCGTCGAGCACGATGACGTCGGGCTTGGCGCGAGCGGCTGCGCCGAAGTCGAAGTCCTCGAAGGTTCGCTCGCCGATCTTGACCTGGCGCGGCGGCACTCGCGGCAACCCCGCAGCGATGCGCTCGAGATCGGGGCGTCCTTTTGTTTCGATCCAACCGACGAAAACGCGCTTGCCGTCGGCCGCCAGGCGGCGAGCGTCCTCTAAAAGACGGCGCGTTTTTCCGGCGCCGGGTGCGCCCGCGACGTATACGACGAGGCGCGCGCGGGCCCCAAGTTCGCGCAGCAGTTCCTCCGCCCGTGCGGTGCGATCCATCGGCCCAGCCCTTCGCGCTAGGCCAAGGCGGCCCCGCCGACCGGCCCGAAAACGCGCGGAGGTGGCCTTCCTCTGCTACGGCTTGCTCCTGATCGCGTGGATCATCGATCTGCTCACGCCGCAGTTGCTGATCGTCGCGATCCTATTCAATGCGCCGATTGCGCTGAGCAGCTTGGCCCTGCGGAGCAGGCTAACCACGCGATTGGTCATTGCTTCGGAGATTGCCAACGCCGTCGCTGGATACTACGATGGCGTGGTTGCGGGCCACACGTGGAGCGTCGTCGCGATCGGCGACCGGATTCTGCTCGCGGCGTCGTTCGTCTTGGTTGGTTACCTCAGCGTCAAGACGCAGGAATTCGCGCGCGAAGCCGGCGTTTCGGCCGGCCGCATGCGGCAAGTCGAAGTCGAGAAAGCACTCCGCCAAGCGATCGGGAGCGTCCGCGAGACGCTCAACCTCGAGCTCGTGCAGCGCGCGGTCGCGCGCCAGTCGGTCGCACTGCTGGGGGCGACGAAGGCGACCCTGATCGTGCGCGAGACGTCGTTCGGCACGCCGCTGACGCTTTCGTATACCTCCGGCGATCGCGACATCGCCGTCGAGCGGCGTGCGCTGAGCACTGAAGTTGCGTCGCTGGCGGCGCACGCGGCGGAGGCCGATGAGGCGCTCGTCATTACGAAGAACGACGCGCTCGGGCGGCTAACGCTCGATGCACTCGGGGCCGAGCAGGCGCTCGCGACGGCGATTGCGACAAGCGGTCCGGGCGAATACACCCTGATCGAATGTGCGGTGGGCGGGCCGTTCGACGCCGACGCCGCGCCGACGCTGCGCGCGTTCGCTCAGCAGGCCGGGATGGCGCTCGGCCAAGCCGCGCTCTTCACCCAGCTCGGCGAGCAGAGCGAAGAGAACGCGCGACAGAAGAACGAGCTCGCCGATCGCGGCGACGTGATCCGCGATATCGTCTACGCGCTCGCCCACGATCTCCGCACGCCGCTCACCGCGGCGCACGTCACGATGAGCCAGGCCGTCAAAGGCGCCTACGGCGAGCTGCCGGAACGCTATCGCTCGGTGCTCCGCACGGCGCTCGCGGCAAACGACGACCAGCGGCGGATCGTCGAGACCCTGCTGCTCGTTGCGCGCTATGAGGCCGGCGAAGCGTCGACGCTCCACGAGCGCGTCTCCTGCGACGAATTGGCCCTACGAATCGTCGAAGAGCTGCAGCCGGTCGCGGACTCAAAGGGCGTCGAGATCCGAGCGGAAATTGGGCCGCGGCCGCTGGCGACGCGCGGAGATCCGCACGAGATCCGGCGTGCGATTGCGAACCTCGCCGCCAATGCGATCGACGCCACCCCGCGCGGCGGCCACGTTGTCGTCGGGGTACATCGAACCGGCGCAACGATCGCCGTTACGGTCGACGACGACGGCTACGGCGTCCCCGATGAGCGGCGCGCCGGCCTCTTCCAGCGCTTTGCCGGCGGCCATCCGGGCGCGGGCAGCGGGTTGGGCCTGTACATCGTACGCCGCATCGCCGAAAAGCATGGGGGCAGCGCGCAGTACGTGCCGCGTTTGCCCGCGGGCAGCAGCTTCACGATGATGCTGCCCGCAATCGAGGAGTGATGGAGAGTAATACCGCGCGTCCCCGGGTCGTCATCGTCGAAGATCACGCGCTCACGCGCGCCGGTTTACGTACCGCGCTCGAGGCGACGTTCGACGTCGTCGCCGAGGCCGCCGACGGCGCCGGCGGATGGGAGGCAATCGTGCGCGAGCGTCCCAACGTCGCCGTCATCGACATCGGTCTCCCGGACGTCGACGGCGTCACGCTGACGAAGCGCGTGCGGACGGAACTGCCCGGCACGCACGTCGTCATCGTTACGATGCTAGATATAGAGGACGAAGTTCTGGCCGCACTCGGAGCGGGGGCAGACGCGTATTGTCTAAAGAGTTCGGATACCGAGCGGATCGTCGATGCGGTGCGCATCGCAAGCGAAGGGGGCGCCTACTTCGACCCCAAGATCGCGCACGTCGTACTTTCGCGCTTTGCCGCGGATGCGCCGTCGAGCCTGCGTCCTTCGCCGCTGACACCGCGCGAGACGGAGATCTTACGCTTCATCGCTG
>DATAQH010000364.1:0-3109 GCA_036264815.1 Candidatus Cybelea sp. | reverse complement strand
CGGTTGCGCCGTCGCGCTGGCTCGTCTTTTGGAGCGTCGCGGTGACTTCGGTCTGCATGTCGGTGAACGACGGGACGATCCGGTTCTCGTAGATGAAGACGTAGAAGGCCCACGCGCCCGCCAGCACGATCGCGACGATCTCGACCACATCGCGAACGAGGTGGATGGCGTGCGACCGATGCTCGGGATCCCGGCTCGAGAAGAGTATGGCGCGTGCTAGGGCGTGTGCCCGGAAGAGATCGTCATTCCTTGGATCCGTTCGAAGAAGCCGATGTACTGCGTCCGTTTCCCACCGCTGGGATATGGCCACACCTCGACGCGATCTCCTGCGGAACCCGCAGTCGAGACGACGCTACCGCCGATCAGCGAAAAGATCGGTTGATAATACATCCTCGGATCTCGCGGAACCGTTTCGCCAGTAACTCTCCCATTCGTACCGGAGACCCGCACGCGGTAAATCCGCGGCGGCCCCGGAAGCCCGAAGGCACCGGTCCCCACGGCGACCCGCGTGCCGTCCCATTGGATGCTGCCGGGAGTGCCGGTCCGCTTATCGAGCTTGATGTCCTCCACGCGCTGCGCGCCCTTCGGCAGCTCTCCCAGCACCAGCCAGAGGTCGCTTCCCCCGAAATATCCGGCAGCAAAAATGTTCCCTTGATCGTCGTACGTCAGGTACTCGGGAACCAACGGCGTTTTGTAAGCGGCCGGCTTGCCCGGGCGCGCGCCCGACCAAACGTAGATCCTGCCGCCGTACGGATCGCCTCCACTCGTCAAGTTTGCGACAGCGAGATCCCCGCTCGCCGGGTCGACGGCACAGCCGCCGGCGAACGAATGTTTCGGCATTGCGATCGTCGCGATTGGCGTCGTGCCGCCGTGTGCGTACTCGAACAGTTCGAATGTCCCGGTGACGTATGCAGTCACCCAAACGTTGCCCGCCGGATCCGAGCACATCCCACGCGCGTCGATGTCGCGAATTCCCGCGACCCGCACACCCCCCGGATAGGTTAGGATCGAAATGACCATGTGCCGCCTGTGGTTGAAAACGCGCCCGTGCGCGATGTAAAGCAGGTTTCCCGAGGCGCTCTGGCTTTTCGCGCCGGGAGCTACCCTCGCCGGAAGAGCCGGCGCGCCAGGCGCTTGCCAGCGCGATCCGCCGCACCCCGCAAGAGCCCCGGCCGCAGCGGCCACGCTTAGGAGATAGCTGCTGAAATTCATGTTCTTCATCGCACCCTCCGTGAAGATTCAGCGTCATGAAGAATTCGCGAAGGCGGCGCGAAAGCATCCCGTCTACATGGATTTCGCCTTGCGGCCGGCCACGACCGGCGACCGAAAGTTCGTCGAGTCCGTCTATTTCGAGTCGCACCGCTGGCTCATCGAACGCCTCTTCGGGTGGCGCGGCGATGCGGTCGAGCGCGCGCGTTTCGCCCAGCACTACAACGAGGCACGGACCGCGATCGTCGTAATTGAGGGCGAAGCTGCCGGCTGGCTTTCAGTCGATCGCCGTCCCGGCGCGATTACCGTCGAGCAGATCTACATCGCCGCGACATGGCGCAATCGCGGCGTCGGAACGCAGCTGCTCTCCGGGCTCATCGCCGAAGCCGCCGGGGCCGATATTCCACTGCGCCTGAGCACCGCGAAAATCAACCCGGCCGTGCGACTCTACGAACGCCTCGGCTTTCGCGCGACCAGCGAAAGCGAGCATAAAGTGTTCCTGGAGCGTAGCCCACGCGAATGCTAACTCGTCACAAGCATGTAGCGCCGCCGCTTTGGCCCAGGTACGGGTGAGTCGCCGACGCGCCGTCCGCCGCACTTTTCGAGTACTCGCGCCGAGGCGGCGTTGTCGTCGCGACAGGTCACCAGCGCCTCCGTCACGCCACGCGAGGCCAAGAATCTCAGCGCCTCGCGCAGCGCGAACGTCGCGATGCCCCGGTTGCGGTACTCGGGGTGAACGTCGTAACCGATATGGCCGCCGACTTTATGCAGCCAGTCGTTGAGCGCCGGGCGAACGCTGATCTGCCCGACGACGGCGCCGTCGCTGACGATCCAAAACTCGTGCCAAGGCACCCAGCCCTCGGGAAGGCGTTCGCCGCGCGCCCAGTGCTCGAGCAGTTCGATATACGCGAGCACGTCGGTGTGCGCGACCGCGGTTGCCCGCAGATTATGTTCGGGCGACCACGGATCTTCCCCGGCGCGAACGTACGCATCGCGCATCGCCGCAAATGAAATCGCAAGTTCGGCACAGGGCCGGCGCAACTCGAGAGCCATCGCTTGCTTTTCTCTCTGGCGGCGTCCTTTCCGTCTCTCGTGCGCAGGGAATCGCCGCTCGTTTGGCAACGAATCCTCGATGAACTACGCTCTACCGCAAGCCGAAGAGCTCTCCGCGCTGACCGAGCGCGCGCGCGACTCACAGGTGCGAATCGCCACCAAGCACGGCGATATCGTCTTCACGTTGTTCCCCGACGACGCGCCGCTTCACGCGGCCGCCTTCCTCAAGCTCGCCGATGCGGGATTTTACGACGGCCTTTTGTTCCATCGCGTCGAGCCCGGCTTCGTGGTGCAGGGCGGCGACCCCAAGGGCGACGGCACCGGGGGCCCGGGCTATCGGTTGAAGGCCGAATTCAATACGCGGCCGCACCTGCGCGGAACGGTCGCGATGGCGCGTGCGACGCCGCCCGACTCCGCGGGCTCGCAGTTCTATATCTGCCTAGACGACGCGCGCTTTCTCGACAATCAGTACACCGTCTTCGGCCAGATGAGCGAAGGCTTCGAGGCGCTCGACGCGATCAAACGCGGAGATGCTATGACCAGCGTGAAGGTCGAGCCGAAAGCCTCGGCCTAACCGCCGCTACTGATCGTCGTCGGGGCTCTCGTCGTCGACCTGCCGTCGTTCGAAAAACTCTGCCGAGTACTTGGTCGCGATCGGGCTGAAAGCGCGCGCCGGCGACCCGTAGTCGAAGCAGTCGGAGAGATCGCTCGCGCGTGCGTCGGTCGTATCGAGCGAAGGTAGTCCGAAGGTCTCTTCGATAAACTTCAAGATGCTGCCGAACTCGTAGGGTACGTGCGAGACGTACTTCGGTTTCGAATAAGGGGAGACAACGATCATCGGCACCCG
>DATAQH010000363.1:0-9394 GCA_036264815.1 Candidatus Cybelea sp. | reverse complement strand
CCAACGCCGGTATTCACGGCTACAAGACCATCGCCGACATCATGACCTCACTCAATCCGTTTACCGGCGAGTTCTATCGGCAAGCACTCCAGATCAGCCGCTACACCCGCGAGATGTTCTGCCTGATGGAGGGGCGGCACGTTCACCCGTCGACGCTCTACGCCGGCGGCACCGGAACGGTGGCGACGCAGCAGCTCTTCACCGACTACTATTCGCGCCTGATGCGCTACATCGAGTACATGAAGGTCTGCGTGCCGCTGCACGACGATCTGTTCGACTTCTGGTACGATGCGTTGCCGGGCTACGAGCATAACGGCGAGCGGCGGATCCTCCTGGGCTGCTGGGGTGCGTTCCAGGATCCCGATTACTGCGATTTTCAATACAAAAATATGACGAACTGGGGCCGGAAGATGTTCGTGACCCCGGGCGTCGTCGTCGACGGTAAGCTCGTTACAAACGACTTGGTGCAGATCAATCTCGCGATCCGGATTTTGCTCGGCCACTCGTACTACGACGACTGGGAGAACGAAGAGATATTCGTTCCCAACGACCCGCTCGGAAATCCCGTCGACCGCCGGCACCCGTGGAACATGCATACCTTGCCGACGCCGAAGAAGCGCGACTTTGCGAATAAATACAGCTGGGTGATGTCGCCGCGCTGGTTCGACGGAAAGGATTATCTCGCGCTCGACACCGGCGGCGGCCCGATCGCGCGCCTGTGGTCGACGGCGCTCTCGGGTCTGGTCGATATGGGCGGCTACATCAAGGCCACGGGAACGAGCGTCCAGATCAATCTTCCGAAGAGTGCGTTGAGCGGCCCGGTTTCGTTTGAGTGGAAGGTGCCGAAGTGGTCGAACACGCTCGAGCGTAATCGCGCCCGCACGTATTTCCAGGCCTACGGCGCCGCAGCGGCGCTCTATTTTCTCGATAAAGCCTTCGAGGAGCTCAACGCGGGCCGGACGCGCTCCTGGGAGCCCTTCACGGTTCCGAAGGAGGGGATCGGCTGCGGTTTCACCGAGGCGGTGCGCGGCGTGCTCTCGCACCACATGGTCATCCGCGAAGGCAAAATTGCAAACTACCATCCCTGGCCGCCCACGCCCTGGAACGGTAACCCGCGCGATATCTACGGAACCCCGGGCCCCTACGAAGACGCCGTGCAGAATACGCCGATTTTCGAAGAGAACGGACCGGAAAACTTCAAGGGGATCGACATCATGCGCGCGGTGCGCAGCTTCGACCCTTGTCTTCCGTGCGGGGTGCACATGTACTTGGGCGACGGTAAAACGCTCGAGACCGTTCACTCACCGCTCGCGCCGTTTGGTTAGCAGGTATCGATGTGAGTTCGCCGGTTGTCGCGATGGCGGCGAGGCTCGAGGAGCTGCTTGCCGGCTTCAAATCGGGGGATCGGCCGGAAGCAGCGCGCGAGCGAGCGGAAGAGCTCGTTCGTACGGTCGTCACACTTTACGGGAGCGGTTTAGAACGTTTGCTCTCGATCGTGCATTCTGAACTCGGCGACCGTTCGGACGAGCTCTTCATAAGGCTCTGCGAAGACAACCTCGTCGAGGGACTCCTCTGTCTGCACGGCCTTCATCCGCTGTCGCTGGAGGATCGCATCGACGAAGCAATGCAGTCCGTATTGCCTTATATCAAATCGCACAACGGCAACATGGAGCTCTCGCGCATCGAAGGCGACGTCGTATACCTGCGGCTGGAGGGCAGCTGCGAGGGGTGCCCGGGCTCGTCGGCAACCCTGAAAGAGGCCGTCGAACGAGCGATCCTCCAGCGAGCGCCCGAGATCCGCGAAGTGAGAGCCGAGGAGATGACGCTTCGTATCCTCGCGCCCGCGTGAACGTACTCGAGCGCATGCTGGCCAAGCGGCCGCCTCCGGGCGAGCGCTGCGATTTTTGCGCGATTGCGCTCAGCCCAGAGCACAGTCATCTGATCGAGCTCGCGGCGCGGCGAATTCTCTGCTCGTGCCGCCCGTGCTACATCGTGTTCCAGCCCGAAGGGGCAGCAGCCGGGAAATACCGCCCGGTTCCCTCGCGCTACGTCGCGGTGCCAAACATCGAAATCCAAGATGCGACCTGGGACGCACTCGCGATTCCGATCGGCTTAGCCTTTTTCTTCTACAACTCGCTTGAGAAGAAGATGCTGGCGTTCTATCCGAGCCCCGCGGGAGCCACCGAATCGCTGCTTCCACTCGATACGTGGTCGGAGATCGCCGCGGGGTATCCGCTGCTCGACACCCTCCAGCCCGACGTCGAGGCGATCCTGATCCAGCGTGCCGGCGGATCGTCGCGGTGCTTCATCGTGCCGATCGACGCTGCGTACGAGCTCGTTGGAACGATTCGCAGTACCTGGAAAGGGTTCGACGGGGGTGAAGAAGCGCATCGGCGCATCGAAGAGTACTTCCAAAAGATCGCCGAACGAAGCCGCGGCCGCGTGACCGTCCCAACGTCATGACCGAGCTTTCGTTCGAGGTTACCGGCGCGCGGGTCGATCGCTACGCCGCGTCTCCCACAATACTCCTTCGTGTCGTCGTATGCGAGGCAAGCGGAGCAAAAATCGACGCGATCCTTCTGCGCGCGCAGCTTCGCCTCGAGGTTGCGCGGCGGCGCTACCTACCCGAGGAGAGCGCGTTGTTGACCGAGCTGTTCGGCGAGCCGGCGCGTTACGGCGAAACGTTGCGGCCCATGCTTTGGGCGCACGTTTCGGCGTTGCTGCCGTCCTTCGAGCGCCGGGGCGAATTCGATCTGTCGGTCCCGTGCAGTTACGATTTTGAAGTTGCCGCCAATAAATATCTCGCATCGCTCCAGGACGGGGTGATTCCCGTAAATCTGCTCTTCAGCGGTACCGTTCTGGTCGAAGGGCCGGCCGGAGTCAACGCCGAGCTGATTCCGTGGAGCTGCGAGGCGAGCCATCCTCTCCCGGTGAGCGTCTGGCGCGAAGCAATGGATGCCTTCTTTCCGAATGCGGCGTGGATTCGAATAAGGCGGGACGTTTTCGACGAGTTGCGGCGATTCAAAATAGCAACGGGCCTCCCCACGTGGGAGGCCGCCTTCGAACGGCTCTGCGAGCTCGCGCGGGCACGGCGATGAATCCGCTCGAGCCGGCTCTGGCCGTCGCGAATGCCGTCCTCTACGAAGGGTACATCCTGTTTCCGTACACGGCGTCGGCGAAAAAGAACCGGATCCGCTGGCAGTTCGGAGTCGTCGTTCCTCAAGCGTACGCCGCTTTAGGAAGCGGCGAACCGTCCGTATCGCAGACCGAAGTCCTTCTGCAGGCCGGGAACGGGACGCGAGTCACGGTCGTGGTGCGCTTCCTGCAAGTCGAGACGCGCTGGATACAGGTTCGGGCGGGCCCAGAGTTCGAGACGGTCGAGTCGGTCGAGATCGACGGGCGGCGATACGTCAGCTTCGATGAGGGTATCGAGCGCGAGATCGAAGTGCCGGTCGATCCATTTGGCCCACCTACCGCCGCACCGATTGCCTTCGCAGACGAAGAGCGAGTCGAGCCGTTGGGGGAGGCCGCGGCGCGAGTGGTGCGCCGTCGATGGCCTTTGCACGGCAGCGTAACGGTTAAATGTGAGCCCGTCGCAGGCGACCGCCAGTTGCGAAAACTTCGCGTCTGTGTCGCGAACCAATCGGCGGTCGTGCCGGGGGAGCGCAGCTCCGCGCTCCGGACGGCGTTCGTTTCGACCCACACGTTGCTCTATGCCGAAGGCGGCCGCTTTCTCTCGGTGCTCGATCCGCCGCCGGAGGCACAACTCGAAACGCCGGCACTGCGCAATCGCCATACGTGGCCGGTGCTCGTCGGCGATGAAACTGCCGACGCGCAGCGTTCGCCGCTCGTGCTTTCCTCCCCGATCATCCTGTACGACTTTCCCGCCGTCGCGCCGCAGAGCCAGGGAGACACCTTCGACGCTACTGAGATCGACGAACTGATGATGCTTAGCGTCCGCAGCCTTTCGGACGCCGAGCGCGAGGAGGCGCGCGCTACCGATCCTCGGGCTCGGGCGATCGTCGATCGTGCAGAGCGATTTGGTGCGCAAGAGCTTACCGATCTGCACGGCGTTTTGGATATCCCGTCGATGGATTGCGTCTTCGTGAAGGGCGAGAAGATCGCCAAAGGCTCGATCGTGCGGCTTCATCCCAAGCGGCGCGCCGACGTCTGGGACGAGTTCCTCGAGGGTAAAACGGCAACGGTGCGCGCCATCCATCAAGACGTTGAAAATCAAATGTACGTCGCCGTCACCGTCGACGACGATCCCGCTAGCGATCTGCACGATTGGTACGGACGTTCGCTCTTCTTTTATCCCGACGAGGTCGAACCGGTCTCGATGGTCTCCGAGCGTTCGTCGTGAGAATACTCGTCGCCGGAATCGGCAACATTTTCTTCGGCGACGATGGCTTTGGCCCAGAGGTTGCTCGAGCGCTGGCTACCGACCGCTTTCCCGGGGTTCGGATCGAAGACTATGGAATTCGCGGCCTTCACTTGGCCTTCGAGTTGGCCTCGGGTTACGACCGCGCGTTTTTAATCGACGCGGTTCCTCGCGGCGGCGTCCCGGGAACGCTGTACGTGCTCGAACCAACCTCGCCGGCTCCCGGCGCGGTCCCGGATGCGCATCGCATGGATCTCGAAAACGTCTTTGCATTTCTGCGCGTGGTCGGCGCCGAAGCACCCCCGATTACGCTCATCGGCTGCGAGCCCTCGGAGATCGACGAAGGGATCGGGTTATCGCAACCGGTTCGCGACATGGTCGTGCCGGCTGCCGACCTCGTACGGCGCTTGCTCGACGAAACGCTAGCCGCGGCGCCATGCGGCGGGAAAGAGAGTAGGGTATGGTCAGAGGCATAATCGTCGGCGCGCTCGCGTTTGCGGCGGCATTTGCCGTCGAACGCGTTCTCGCCGGCATGAAAGAAGATCTCGCGCGGTACGATGCAATGCGGAAGATGTCCGGCGAAGAGCCGCTCGCCAAGGAACTTCTCGCTACGATCGGTTCGCTGGTCACCGGATCCGTACAGAAAAGCGCCGTTACCTCGTTCGTCACCTCGCTGAGCAACGATGCCGTCCGCTACGCGAAGATGAAGGGCATGTAGCCGATGCAGGCGGAGGCGGAAGCCGCGCTGCGCTACGATGTCTCGTCTGCCGATTCGGCGCTGATCGTGCTGGCCCGCTCGACGCTCCACGACGTCCGCGCGAGTACGACGGCGCTCGGCGGGTTCGTGGTGGCGAGCTGGAGCCAGGACGATACGCTCGCGACCTCGCCGCCGCCGAGTATGCACGTCGAGTTTCCACTCGATTCGGTGCTCTCCGGAAACGCGATGCAGGATCGTGAGATGCTCAAGGTGGCCGACGCCCGGCGCTTTCCCAAGGTCGCGGCCGATCTCCGCAGCATCGAGCTGGTAGCCTTGCCGGGGCGCTATAAAGCGACCGGCGACATCACGCTGGCGGGCCGCTCGCGCAGCTACGGCGGGGAGTTCACGATCGCCAGAGCCGGGGAGAGCGTCACGGTCGAAGGCGAGATCGGCCTCGATATCCGCGATTTCGGCCTCAAGCCGCCAAGTTTGCTGATCCTCAAGGTCGATCCCATCCTGAGGCTTCGCCTCAGGCTCGTGGCGAGGAGGGCCGAGTGATCGTCATAGAAGATCGGCTCAACGCTGCACGCCAGATGGAAGTTATGCCGGAAGAGCTAAGCTGCGAACGCTTCGAGGTTTCGAGTGCCGACTCGTCGTTGACGTTTTTTGCGACGTCGACGCTTTTTCCAGTGTACGGAAAGGCGATGGAGATCGGCGGCTTCGTCGAAGCCGCTTGGAACGAAAACGGGACGCTCGCGACCGATCCGCTGCCGAGAATGCACGTCGAACTCAAGGTCGAAAGCTTAAAAACCGGTAACGAACTACAGGACCGGGAGATGTGGAAGCTGATCGACAGCAAACGCTTCCCGAAGATCGTTGCCGAGCTGCGCGAGCTGAGCCCCGGCGCATTGCCGGGGCGCTACAACGCCGCAGGGCAGATCACGCTGGCCGGTCTCGCGCGTCGCTACGAGGGCGAGCTCTTGCCCGCGCACGACGGCGATCGCCTTCAAATCGGCGGCGAGATCAACGTCGACGTTCGCGACTTCGGGCTGAAGTCGATGAATCTGCTCGTCCTCAGCGTAGAGCCGCTGGTTCGCGTCCGGTTGCGCTTAGTCGCGACGCGCGTCTGGTAGGCGCGAATCGCTATGTGTTTGGCAATACCGGGTCGAATCGTCGAAATTTCCGCCGAACAGGCTGGAATGGCAAAGGTAGACGTGGCGGGCGTCAAGCGCAACGTCAACGTCAGCTTGCTCGAAGAGGAAGGTATTGGTTGCGGCGACTGGGTCCTGATTCACGTCGGATTTGCGATGAGCAGGATCGAGGAATCGCAGGCGAAGGACCAGCTCAGAATGCTTGCAGCTCTGGGTGAAGACGAAATGGCGATGGACGAGATCCGAGGATACAGCTTTGCCGAACGCGAGTGAGAACTGCACGACGTGCGGCGACACCGCGGTCGCGATGCTGATCCTGCAGCGCGACGGCGATGACGCGGTGTGCGCCGACGGAGATGGAAAGCGCTGCGCGGTGCGGCTAGATTTCGTTCCCTGCGCACGCACCGGTGAATCGGTGCTCGTCCACTTCGGCGTCGCGCTTGCCAGAGTTGGCACGAAGGCCTGAGATGAAGTACGTCGACGAGTTTCGCGACCCGCAGCTGATTGCAAACGTCTCGCGCGAGATCGCGCGTCTCGCCGGCGCGGAGCGGCACTATCGGATCATGGAGGTCTGCGGCGGCCACACGCACGCAATCTACCGGCACGGGCTCAAGAACCTTCTGCCGCCGAACGTCGAGCTGATCCACGGCCCCGGATGTCCGGTCTGTGTCTTGCCGATGGGCCGCGTCGACGACGGACTCTCCATCGCCCAGCAGCGCGACGTCATCATGACGGCGTTCGGCGACATGATGCGCGTGCCCGGCACGCGCGGAACGCCGCTCGAACACAAGGCACGGGGCGTCGATATTCGCATGGTCTATTCGCCGCTGGACGCGTTGCGAATCGCTCAGACGACGCCCGGGAAGCACGTCGTCTTCTTTGCAATCGGATTCGAGACGACGGCGCCGTCTACGGCTCTGACACTGGCGCGCGCACGCGCGCTCGGCATTACGAACTTTTCCGTCTTCTGCAATCACGTCACAATCGTTCCGGCGATACGCGCGATTTTGGACTCGCCCGACATGCGGCTGGACGCGTTCGTCGGTCCGGGCCACGTTTCGACGGTCACCGGCTGCCGCCCGTACGAGTTCATCGCGCGCGACTACGGTAAACCGGTCGTCATCTCGGGTTTCGAGCCGCTCGACATCCTCGAATCGATTCTGATGATCTTGCGCCAGCTTCGCCTCGGGGAGGCGCGCGTCGAGAACCAATATCGTCGCATCGTCCCTTGGGAGGGAAACCTCCCGGCGTTACAAGCGATCGGCGAAGCGTTCGAGCTTCGGCCCTACTTCGAATGGCGCGGGCTCGGCTTCATCTCGCAATCGGCACTCAAGGTTTCCAGCGCCTTCGCTGCATGGGACGCCGAGGTACAGTTCGAGGTTCCGGGCGTTCGGGTGACCGACCCGAAAGCCGCGCAGTGCGGTGAGGTTCTCAAAGGCGTTCTGAAGCCGCCGCAATGCAAGCTCTTCGGCAAAGAGTGTAATCCGGAGCATCCCGTCGGAGCCCTGATGGTGTCGAGCGAAGGCGCCTGCGCCGCCTACTATCGCTACGTGCACCTCGATGAATCGGTGCCGGCCTAGCGCGATGGAGACCGTCGAGCGCGACGTACCGCGCGTACGGTTTAACGACGCTCAGATCGAGATGGCGCACGGCGCCGGGGGAAAAGCCTCGCGGCGGCTCGTCGAAGGGCTCTTCGTGCCGTTGCTCGCGAACCCGATCTTAGCGACGCTCTCGGATTCTGCACTTTCCGATTTCAAAGGGGCGAAGCTAGCGACGACGGCCGACGGCTATGTGGTCAAACCACTGCGCTTCCACGGCGGTTCGATCGGCGAACTTGCGGTCAACGGAACGGTCAACGACTTAGCCGTCGCAGGAGCTGCGCGTCCGCTCGGGCTCATGGCTTCGTTTATTTTGGAGGCCGGATTGCCGGGAGAGACCCTGCGCGCCGAGGTCGAGGCGATGGCGGCCGCCGCAGCGCGTGCCGGCGTGAACATCGTCGGCGGCGATACAAAGGTGGTCGAGCATGGCTTTGCCGACGGGATGTATATCGCGACGTTCGGGTTCGGAGAAGTCGACGCACGCGCAAACCTGGGGCCGAAGCGAATCCGCGAAGGTGACCGCGTCCTGCTTTCGGGGCCGATCGGCGACCACGGGATCACGATTCTGCTGGCGCGCGGCGAACTCGACCTCGAAGCCGATCTCGCCTCGGACACTCGATCCGTGGCACCGTTCGTCGAGGCACTGCTCGATGCCGCGGCGGAGGATCTCCATTGGATGCGCGATCCGACGCGCGGCGGCGTCGCCACGGCGCTCAACGAACTCGTCGCCGCGACGGAGCTTGGCATCACGCTCTTCGAGGAGGCAATTCCGCTGCGAGACGAGGTACGCGGCGCGTGCGAGATTTTGGGGCTCGATCCGCTTCACATTGCAAACGAAGGTCAGCTTCTCGCGGTCGTCTCCGCCGATTCTGTGGATGCGGCGCTTGCCGCGATGCGCTCGGTACCCGGCGGGGAACGCGCAGCGTGTATCGGCGAGGTTCGCTCGAAGCCGGTGCGAACCGTCCTCGCCGTAATGGCCTATGGCGGGAGCCGCATCATCGACATGCTCGTCGGCGATCCCCTCCCGCGGATATGCTGACGAGCCGGCAGCCGGCCTTGGGGCTGGAGCGGTTCATCGCCGATCGCTTCGCGCAACGGAGCGTGGTGGGAGACGCGTTCTTTCCAGCGCAGGCCCTGCCGCTCGCACAAGCTTGTCGAAGCATGTTCGAGCGCTTCGAACGCGGCGGCCGCCTATTGGCCTTTGGCCGCGGCGCGTACGCCACCGACGCGCAGCACGTTTCGGTCGAGTTCGTCCATCCGGTAATCGTCGGGAAACGCGCGCTGCCGGCCGCGGATCTCAGCTTGGCCTTTGCGCCGTGGGTCGAGGCGGTTCTGCAGCCCGAGGACATCGTCATGGGATTCGGACCCCCGGGCGGCGATCCGGAGGTGCGCGACGTCCTGATGCGGGCGCGCGCCCGCGGCGCGATGACCTTTGCGCTTCCGGGCGAGAACGCGGACTACGGCGTCTGCGCTCCGAGCTCCGATCCTCATATCCACCAAGAGATGATCGAGATACTTTGTCACACGCTCTATGAGACGGTACACGTTTTCTTCGAGCACAATGACA
>DATAQH010000323.1:0-5162 GCA_036264815.1 Candidatus Cybelea sp. | reverse complement strand
CAGTGCGATGTCCTGATCAACAATGCCGGGTTCGTCACAAACGGGCGCTTCGAGGAGATCCCGCCGGAGCGCATTCGCGATGAGATAATCCTCGACGTTTTGACGCTGACCGAACTCACCCGCGCTTACGTCCCGGGCATGCGCGCTTGCGGAGCCGGCCGAATCTTAAATGTTGCTTCGACCGCCGGCCTGCTGCCCGGCCCGTTCATGTCGGTATACTACGCATGTAAAGCCTACGTGCTCTCTTTCTCGCAGGGAATCGCCGAGGAGCTTCGCGGTACTGGCGTTACGGTGACGTGCCTGGCTCCCGGCGCTTCGGCAACCGGCTTTGCCGAGCGCGCGAACGCGGGTCGCTCGCTGCTCTTTGGAAAGCTGCCCTTGGCCGGCGCGGCACCCGTTGCGCGCGCCGGCTACCGCGCGATGCTGGCCGGCCGAGATCTCGTCGTTCCCGGCCTTTCGAATAAGCTGATCGTGCTCGCATCGCGCCTGAGCCCGCGGCGCCTGCTGATCCGGATCTCGCGCAGGTCGATCGAGTGAACCGCTAGGCCTGCACGAGCGCGGCGATGAGGCTGCGCAAGAACTTACGATCGGCCGCATCGCTTTGCCGGTCGGCGAAAAGATTGTCGTGAAAGGCTCGCGCGAAGCACGCGCCGAGCAGCGCCTCCGCGACGACCGAGGGATCTACGGCCGACGCGATGCGTTTGAGTCGTTGCCGCAGGCGCAAGTCGGCGCCGTCGCGCGCAAGCAGACGCTGCAGTATACCATCACCCGGAAAAGCGACGTTGAAACCGTCGAAATTCTGGCCGCACGCAGCAAACCGGCGGCGATCGTCGCATGGCTGCAGGCCGCGCTCTCGCTCGATCTTACGCCGGGCCTCAAACGAATAACGGTTCCCTTTACGGCTATCGTCCCGTTCGACTCCGATATCGATCCGTATCAGGGCTTCAAAACGGCCGCGCAAAAGCAAGACGATTACACGCACTGGGTTGCAAACGCCCCCGACGGTCAAGTCGTTCTCGTTGCCCCAAGCCGCCATTTTTTGATGTTCGATCAGCCCGAGCGCTTCGAGCAGGCGCTGGAGGCGGCGATCTCCCGCTAGGGGTTCGGCGCGATCGCCGAAAGCGAGATGCCCCGGGCGTAGGCGTCCAAACGCGCCGGCTCGTCTCCTCCGAACGCGAGTGCAACGTGGCCGTCCGGCCGAACGAGATAGCCGGCATCCTGCGCGAACCCGGCTTTGGCCACATCGTGGCTCCAGGCGAACGTTTCGACGGCGATGCCGAGATGCTCGCAAAGCGCTGCGACGCCGCTCCCGGACTGCCCGTAGACGTGCAGCTGCCAGTCCAGCGAGCGTAGCGGTTCGTAGTTGTCGACGCTCTCCACCCACGGGAGCCGATTGCCGCCGCGGACGTCGCCCGCCTTACCCTCGCTCAGGCTCGAATTGGGATAGTGAATCTGCGTCTGCGAGACGAGTCGGAAAAAGGTGCGCCGCGTGACCGGCAGCCGCGTCGCCGCAACGAAGCCGAGCGGTGCGACGAAGCGGCGGATAAACTCGCCGGCGAGGCCGGGCGCCACTATGGCGGTGAAGGCGCGATCGGTCGTTGCGACCAAAGCGCGCGCAAACGCGACGCGCTCCGCTTCAAAACTCTCGAGAACGTTCTCCGCCGTCCGGCCGCGCAACACGCCGCCGAGCTTCCAGCCGAGGTTCACCGCATCGCCGATACCCGTATTCATCCCTTGACCGCCCGCCGGGCTGTGAATGTGCGCGGCGTCGCCCAGAATGAAAGCTCGTCCGTTGCGAAAGCGCTCGGCGACGCGGTGATGCACGCGATAGACCGCAAACCAATTGACCTCAGCCACGCGCGTGCCGAGCACCGGTTCGATGCGGCTGCGGATGTCGTCGAAGGTCAGGTTTTCGGTTTTCGAAAGTTCGTGGGGAACGAGGCCGATCAACCGCTGCATTCCGCTCGAGCGAACCGGGAAGAGCAGGACCAGCGCGTGTTCGCCGAGGTTGGCATAAAGGTCGGTTTCGAACCCTTGCGCCACCGTGCAGTCACAGACGAAAAAGGGTTGCTCGTACGTGATGCCGGCGAAGCCCAGGCCAAGCGATTCCCGCACCTTCGAGTGCGCCCCGTCGCAGCCGCAGAGATACTCGGCCACGATCTCTTCCTCTCCGTTCGGCCCCATAATCGTCGCACGGACACCGCCTTCATCCTGCGACAGTCCGGTCAGCGCGGTGCACCGTTCGACGGTAAATCCCGCTTCGGCGAGTCGTTTTTCGAGGAAGCGCTCGTGATCGTCTTGAGGATAGGTTAGCGCGAACGGATAGGGACTGATGCCTTCGCCGAGGTCGCTAAAGCGGAGCTGCAACACCTCGCGCGAGCCGCCCCCGCGAACGCTTTCACGCAAGTGCAGCCGCTGCACGACGATCCCTTCGCCGACCATGGCGTCTGCAAAGCCGAACTGCCGGTAGAACTCGAGCGTGCGAGCCTGCACGACCATCGCGCGCGAATGTTCCCCAGGTCCGTCCGCAGCGTCAATCAGCCGGAACGCAATGCCTTGTCGGGCGAGACTGTACGCCAGCACGAGCCCCGTCGGCCCGGCTCCAGCAATTAAAACTCGCGTCGCAGAGGCCACGCTCAAAGCGTTCGACGCCTGGGCGGCGAAATCGCTGCCCAATGGCTCGAATAACCGGCATCGGCGGCGTTTTCGTTCGCGCGCGAGATCCCGCCGCGCTCGCGCGATGGTACGAGAAGCATCTCGGAATCGCCGAGAAGCCAGGCGAGGGGATCACCTTTCGCTGGTCCGAGGATCCCGATCCCGAAGCGCTGACGGTGTTCAGTATCTTCGATGCGGATGACGACTACTGGGAGCGCACGCAGCCGGTGATGCTCAACTTTCGGGTAGACGGCCTCGACGAGTTGATCGCCAAACTGCGCGCGGGCGGGGTCACCGTTTTAGAAAAAGGCGAGGATCACGAGTACGGGCGGTTCCGCTGGATCGTCGATCCCGAAGGGAATCGCATCGAGCTCTGGGAGCCGCCCGCGCAATAGCACGCGGCTAGGGGCTCGGCTTGAAGTCCGCGCGGAAGAGGTAAGCTCCCTCGACGGGCGCGCAGGCGGCGATCTTTGGCGAATACTTACTCTTGCGAGCCGCTTCCAGAACGGCATTATCGGCCGTCTGGTTCCCGCTCGACTTTACGACGGATGTTTTGAGTACGCGTCCGTTAGGCGCGAGTGTCACTGAGACCACGGCGCTTCCCGAAACCTTGAGTCCGTGCGGGAGCATCGGGGGCTCGGGGTCGGTAACCGTGGCCTCGACGTCGGGGTGTGCGCAGGTCGCAGCGAGTACGGGCGCTGTCGCTGCGGCCGGCGCGGGCGGCGTCAGCGCGAGCGCGGGAGAGAGTGCTTGCAACGCGATCGTTGCGATGATGAACAGCATGACGGCACCTCCAATGGCAAAAGAGTTGATGGTAAGGCGGCGCGGTTCGCTCGAGCCCAAGCGCTCGATGCGCTCGATAAGCGTGCGCCGCGAGTGAAACGCAGTTGGGGTTAAGAGGGGAGCGTTTTGCGAGCGAACGGACTGCGCGAGCGATGCAAGGCACGCCGCGTACTCCCCGGGACTGCCGACGCTCTCGACGACCCAATCGTCGCAAGCCGCTTCGCGTTCGAGGCACAGGCTTCGCCCCGCGAGGTAGACCCAGGGGTTGAGGATCAGCAGCGCTTCGAGGACGCGCGCAATCAGATTGCACAATGGATCGTAGCGGCGAATATGCGCCCGTTCGTGCGCGACGATGCGCTGCAGGTTCGCGGGGGTGAGTTCGCTTGCGATCTCGCTTGGGATGACGATCGCCGGCGTAAGTATACCCGCGACGATCGGCACGCTGAGAGCGTCGCAGACCCAGACGTCGTGGCCTGCGCCCGCAAGGGGCCGCGACGCCCGGCGGATTGCGTGCACCCGGAAAAAGCTGACCGCGAGACGGATCGACGCGATCGCCGCCGCGGCGGACCAAAGACCGAGCAAAACGGGCACGGCCCACGAAAACGCCGCCCCTGCGTGCGAGACGAAAGAACCCGCCGGAATCAACGTTATTTTGACGACCGGTCCTGCCGTATGCGATTGCACGAGTTCGGCGAGCGACGCGCCGGCGTTCGATACGGTTGCGAGAATCGGTACGACTGCCAGCGCCAGCAGCGTCGCGAACCAAATGGCACAGCGCGTGGCGGCATCCGAGCGTGGAATGAGGCGCGTAACGAGCCACGCGATCGCGACCAGGGGCGCTCCCTGCCACAAACCATTGAGAAGCACGTTGGCAATCATGAGCGATCCTTTCGCCTGCGCGCGAGCAGCCGTTTGATCTCGGCCAGCTCGTCTGCAGAGAGTCGTTCGCCGTCGAGCAGCGTAACCGCGAGCGCTCCTGGCGAACTGCCGAAGAAGCGGTCGAGCACGTGCCGCACGGCGGATCTCGCGGCGTCGGTTCGCCGGATCGCAGGACGATAAACGAAAGCTCGCCCAACTTCGTCGTGTGTGAGATGCCCTTTTTGCTCCAGCGTGCGAAGCGTCGTGAGCACCGTACTATAGGTAAGCGGCGGCGGCTCGAGCGCCTCGACGACCTCGGCGACCGTGCCCTGGCCGTTGTGCCAGAGCACCTCCATGAGCCGAAGTTCGTGATCGGTTAGAACGACGGCTTTTCGGCGAGACACCTCTGCGGAGACCCTCCATAACTATTAGATTTGTAATAGAAGCTACCACCGGCGGCTCCGCTTGTCAACTAGATTCCTAATAGTAATTTCTCCGGCGACCGGACTGAACCGCCGTCGCCAAGAAGCGCCGTAAGATGACGCCGCACGCGCTTCGGCCCTTCGCGTTGGAGAGATTCTTCGCGCGCTACGAATTTACGACGCGCTATCTGCTCTGTTCGAGCGATCCCGAATCGATGCCGGTAAGCGAGCTGCTCGCGCTCGAATCCGGTGCGGACCGCCGGCTCGCCGAGTTGCGGCTCGGATATATCGATTCGCGCGGCACCCCCGAGCTGCGCGATGCGATCGCGTCGCTCTACGAAAGCCGCGGTGCAGAGCAGGTCCTCGCGCACAGCGGCACCCAAGAGCCGATCTTCGCCTTCATGCACGCGATCCTCGAGCCAGGGGATCAGCTCGTCGTGCAGT
>DATAQH010000317.1:0-3831 GCA_036264815.1 Candidatus Cybelea sp. | reverse complement strand
CCATATGGGAAAGGTCGAAGAGGCCGGCGCGATGACGCACCGCGTCGTGCTCTTTGAGGATGATCGTGTACTGCACCGGCATCTCGAAGCCGCCGAAGGGCACCAGGCGCGCGCCGGCGCGAGCGTGGTCGTCGTAGAGAGCGGTACGTCTTAATTCGTCGGTAGCCACGGCACCGAGTTTTCACGACAGCGCACGCCAAAAGCCTGCCTAGCCGGGAGCCGCGTCAGGAGCGCTGCTTATTTACGGTCGCATAGGCGATGCGCTTTGCCTCCGCCTCGGACTTCCCGCGCTCTTCCTCAGACTCGATGATGTGCTGCGCTTGGCGGTCTTCCTTGGCGTTAAAGCGATGCTTCTCGGGGTTCTGCGTGTTAACGGTTGCATAGCCGATGCCCTCAGCCTCTTCGGGCGAGTGGCCGCGCGCCTCTTCGCTTTCCTTGATGTGCTCGACCTGGCGGTGCTCTTTTTCGTTATAGCGATGCTTTTGTGGCATGCTCTGTTCGTACCCATCCTTCGACAGGCTCAGATACGACACGGGGAAAGAGACGCTACGCCGGCGGCGTAAAGTGGCCCGACTTCGCCGGTTTCTCCTTGGGGTAGCTGTTGAGGAAATCGAGCGTGGCGTGGGCGACGATCTCCGTACCGCTGCGCACGTAGACCTCGCCGTAGACGATGCGCCGGCCGCCCCGCAGCACGCGCGCCTCGGCGACGAGATCGTGCGGCGGACCGGCCGGCGCAAGAAAGTTGCACTGCAGCGCGATCGTCGTGGTATCTTGCTCGCGGCCATAGATGGAGGCAAGCGCGACGTAGAAGACGGTGTCGCAGAGGCTGACGATTGCGCCTCCATGCACCGCGCCGGTGCCGTTGGTGATCTCGGGACGGTACGGCATGCGCATTACGGCTTTGCCGTGCTCGACGCGCTCGAGTTTTAGATCGAGAAGCGCAACGAAATTGCTCTTCTCCTTCTCCCAGGCATGGGGCGCGTGTGAGAAATCGATGCTCATTTCGTCGCCTTTCTTCTCGCTAAAAAGTATCCCCGCCGGATGCCAGCATCCGGCGCAGGTAGAGCGGCAGCGAAAAGAGCCGCCGGTGCGTCTGCGCGTCGTAGAAGAAGCTATCGCCGGCAAGCGCCGCGCAGTACGGGTCGATCCGCGCAGCATCGAGTTGGGCGAGATCCAGCCTATCGCTGCATGCGAGAAACGCCCAGTCGGTATCGAAGGCCGGCACGTGGGTATAGAACGACGCGACGTACTTGTAGTGGCGCCGCAGCGTACGCGACATCTTGCAGTGCAGCGCCGCGTTGTGCACGCCGGCCGTACTCGCCTGCAACGCGTAGATGCCCCCTTCGAGCAACCGCGATTTGATCAGAGCGAAGACCTCCTCGTTGAAGAGGGGATTGCTGGGCGAGTCTTCGAGCGGCTCGGTGAGATCGGAGAGGATCGCGCCGTACCGAGCGCCGTTGTCGCGCATGTAAGCCAGCGCGTCGCCGACGACGACGTGCGCGCGCGGATCGTCGAACGCACCGCCCGACCATTCCGGGAGAAACTCTTTGGAAAGCTCGACGACGCGCCCATCGATGTCGACCATCGTGCAGCGGGCGACCTCTGGGCAACGCAGGACCTCGCGCAGCGTCGCGCCCTCGCCGCCGCCGAGGATCAGCACCTCGGAGCGATCCGTGGCGGCCGCAAGCGCGGGGTGGACGAGGCTCTCGTGATAGATCCGCTCGTCGACCTGGGAGCTTTGCGTGTCGCCGTCGATGACGAGCATCTTGCCGAAGACCGGCGAGCTCAGCACCGCGACCTGTTGAAACTCGGTGCGTCCCGAGAAGAACAGCTCATCGATCGCGTGACGATGCTGTTCGGTCGGCGCGAACTCTTCGACGTACCATTGCCAGTACTGCGTCTTGGGCATGCCCGCCCTAGATTGGCCGCCTAAAAGAAGAACCCCGCCGTTTCCGGCAGGGTTCTTTCCGCGAACGAGACGTTACGACGCTTTTCGAGTTTCAAGCGGTCCAGCAGTTTACGCCGAAGTAAAGCGGCGTTTTCGGCGGAATTTCGAAGCCGCGCGGAACGGCTCTCTGCGTGATCGTCACGGTCTTTCCCCTGACTTTAAACCTTGCCGGCAACGAGATCCACACGAACCGGCCGTTCTGCTCTTCCGAGAGCAACGCGGCGCCGCAGGTCGTGCCGGGAAGGCCCCTCGCATCGGTAATCACCGATTGCAGGACGGGCTTGCTGCCGCGAGGGATCGGCTTGATAATTTGATCGCTCTGGTTCACGGCAACGACGTAGATGAACGGCTTAGCGCCGCGGGTGTATTTCGGGAACGCCTTGCCCTCATACGTCGTGATATCACCGTTGGTATCGGTGGCATCGGCGACCGCAAGCGACGCGGTGCCTCTGCTGTTGGTGTATCCGATCGATCCTTTGACCGTGATGCTCTCGTACGCGGCCAAGCTGAAGTTCGTACCGGTACGCTTCAGCGTGATGTGCGGATCGCAGGCGCCTTTGTAAATCCACCGGTATTGCGGCGGAGACGTGGCGCACTTCACGAGCGTCTCGGGCTGCCTCATCGAGCCGCCGAGCGCGCTTTGCCCGATCCCGGCCGACGATGACGGCATTACGCTGCGGTTAGCGCAAGCGGCTAGCGCCGCGGCAGCCACGATTCCGGCGATGCCGGATCGAATTACATACGTCCGCATGGAATCGCTCCTCACTGAGCCCGCAGAGGCGTACCAATTTCGTTAAAGCAGAGCCCCACCGTTTCGGGCAGGGCTCTTTCCACTAATGAGACCTAACGATGTTTCGTGTTCTAAGTCCAGCAGTTCACGCCGAAATACAGCGGCGTCTTCGGGGGAATCGCAAAGCCCTTCGGCACGCTGTACTGCGTGATCGTCACGGTGTTGCCCTTGGCGGTGAAGTCTCCCGGGAACGAGGACCAGATAAACTTTCCGCCCGCCTCCTCGTTTAACAGCGCGACGCCGCACGTTTTGCCGGGAAGACCCTTGGCGTCGGTGACGATGTACTGCAGAACCGGCTTGCCGCCGCCGGTTATCGGCTTAATGATTTGGGTGCTATGATTCACCGCCACGGCGTAGATGAAGGTCTTACCGCGAGCCAGATATCGCGGGAAGGCCTTACCCTTCCAGGCCGTGATATCGCCATTGGTACCGGTGGCGTCGGCCAGCGTAATCGACGCCGTGCCTTTGGTGGTGTTGTGCCCGATCGTACCTTTGACCGTGATGCTGTCGTACTCCGCCAACGTGAAGGTCGCGCCGGTCGGCTTCAGCGTGATCTTCGGATCGCAGGAGCCTTTGAACAACCACCAGTACTGCGGCGGGCTTTTGGCGCAGGTCGTAATTTCGGGCTGAACGAGCGAATCGTTGAGCGCCGTGGGACTGAGCGCGCTTTGACCGAGCCCGCCCGACGATGACGGCACGAGACCGTGGCTAGCGCACGCTGCTAGCGCCACGGTCGCCGCCACTGCGGCGATGCCGGCTCGAATCATATGTGAACGCATGAGAATCGTTTCTCCCTCACTCCTGAGAGCGGTAACCGTACTTTGTGCGTAAAGTAATTAGACGGAAGGCGCATTGCGCCTCCCAAATTACAACGTGATAAAAATGATTATTGTTACGCCGAAAGCGTTTCTGCGCTTGCATTGCGATCGATGACGTGAGTGAACTCACCGTCGCTTTTTTCGATGCCGCGCTTAAGTTCGGTTGCCAGCACGCTCTTAGCAGCGAGGGTGCGAGCGGCGTAGTCGCAAGCGAGCCAGGGGTCGGTATGCTCGCCGCACGTATAAAAATCCATCGCCGCGTAGCCCATTTCGGG
>DATAQH010000379.1:0-10331 GCA_036264815.1 Candidatus Cybelea sp. | reverse complement strand
ATATTGTGGTTATTTCGCCCGACTCCTACTAGGTATAGGCGGAGCCGCGCGGATTGCCAAGCCTTAGCGCACGCAGACGCATCTCCTTGAGGACAAATCGCCTACTTGTGTGGAAAACATGTGCACAAAATTCCGCAGATAAAAAAATCGTTGCACCTCTGGCAGCAAGTCACGACATCGGGTATGATGCATTGTTAATCGCACCCTTTTTATCATCGGGAGTCTTTCTAGTGAATCGCACGTTTGCTTTGCTCGCCTTGACGCTTGGAGCGCTTGCGCCGCTATGCGCGCACGCCGCAACGGTCGCCGCGACCACGCTGCCGGATGGAACGTACACCGTGAAAGTCGAGAAAATCATCGATCCGAAACACGTGCAAGTCCAGATGGATAACGGCAACGATGTGACCCTCGCGGCCGGCCGCGCTTCGGTCGACTTTTCAAAGCTCCAGCCCAACGACCAGATCAAGCTGTCGCTGATCAGCGGCACGGTTATGGTCTACCTGGACCTCACCACCCACTAGCAGTCTACCGGCTTACGCCCTAGGCCCGCCGGCTCTTAACGATAGACGATCACCGGCGTATTCGGCGCGCGGAGGTCAAGCGCCGAGATCTTTCGTTGCGCGCGGCCGGTCTGTGAGACGATCGCATCGGCCAGCGCAATCTTTTTCTCCAGATTTTCGGGGCCGCCCAGCAATACGCGGACGCCGCCCGGAAGCTCCGCAACCAAGTCCCCGTAGCGATCCAGCGAAAGCACCGTTATTTTCGTGCCTTTCCCCGATAACGTTTCGTAGGCGTCGCGCAGCTCCAGCGCATCCTTCGTCCGAACGAACTCGCCGGGCGTCAAAGCAAGCGTCGTTCCGAGCGAGAAAACCGGAAGGATCTGCGTGGTCGCCGGCTCTTCTAAAACGCGAAGCGAGCGGTCGACGACCGCGCTATCGCCGTCCACCTGCAGTACCGCGATCGGCACGCGTTCGCGCACCACGATCTTGAGCGATGCGGGCGGAAGCTGGTGGATCGAAACCGACTCGACGTACGGGATGCGCCCGATGCGCGAGGCGATGGCGCCGGTGTTCTCGAGCCAGATGCTTCGGTTGGCCGAGATTCGGGCGGCTTGCAGAATCTCGCCCGTCGTCACCTTTCGGTTTCCCGATACGATCACGTGCTGGAGATCGAAGCCGGGCCAGGTCGCGAAGAACGCAAGGGCTCCGGCGGCCGCAATCCCCGCGAGAGTAAAAAGGACCCAAAACGGACGCACGCGGGAGGCCGGCGAGCGCTTTGCCCGGCGTGCCCTCGCGTAGCTCACGCGAGCACGAACCGTTCGATCGCCTCGGCCACGCCGTCGTGTTCGAGGTCGGCGACGATCGCGTCGGCGGCTTCGCGCAGCTCCGGCGGCGACGAGCCCATCGCGATGCCTAGCCCCGCAGCCCGCAAGAGCGGCGCGTCGTTCCACGAGTCACCGATGGCGGCGGTCTGCTCGAGCGGCACGCCGAGGCGTTCGGCAACGAAACGCAGCGCGGCGCCTTTGTCTACCTGAGGGTTGAGTATTTCGACGAATTCCGGCAAGCTTCGCGTCACGTACGCGCGTTCTCCGAGCGCATCGTGCAGCTTTAGCGCGTAGGCTTCCGCCTCCGGCGCGTCGGCCACGACGACTCCCTTGGTCGCGGGACTATATGCAAACGCCTCGCGTAGAGAGGGGACGACGACGGGTTCGGTCTGCGCCAGCGACGCATAGAGTTCGGAGAAGCGATTGCGTTCCTCGCAGTAATACTCATCGTTCCGATAGAGCTGCAAGTGCACGCGATCTCGCTCGGCCAGCGATGCGAGCTCGCGCACGACGTCGTTTTCCACCGCTCGGTGGTCCAGCACGGCGTCGCTCTCCGGATCGATGATTGCCGCGCCCTGATAGCAGATAATCGGCGCGTCGAAGCCGAGTTCTCGCGCGAAGGGCAGCGTTGCACGATACATCCGCCCGGTCACCAGACACCCCGCAACGCCGGCAGCCTTCATGCGCTCGACCGCCGAACGGACGGCGTTCGAGATCGAAAGATTTCGGCCGACGAGCGTTCCGTCAACGTCGAAGGCGACCAGCCGAATCATCGGTCTTGGCGCATTCGTGCGGTCTGGGCGTGGTGCAGGAAGCCGTCGCGCTCGGCGAGTGCCGCTAAAACGCCCGCATCGGCGGCGAGCCGATCCGCGCTGTTTTCGACGGCGCTGAAGCTGCGGGTGAAGTCCGCCAGCGAGAGGCACGAAGCGAAACGAGCGGTTCCCCCGGCGGGAGCGATGGCGTTGGTACCCGCCAGATACTCACCGCTGACCAACGGTGTCGAGTCGCCGATCAGAATCGTGCCCGCCGTAGTAATCCGTTCGAGATACGACCACGCGTCGCGCACCTGCAGGCAGAGATACGCCGGCGCAAAACGGTTGATCAGGTTAAAAAGCTCGTCTCGCGATTGGACGGCAACAAGCCGCGCGTTGGCCGCGATTGCCTTGCGGACGGCCTCGCTGCGTTCCACCGATTCGAGGTCGAGCGTGTCGATCAGCTGCGCGACGGCCTCGAGCAGCGAGCGCGACTCCGAGATCACCACGGCGCGCGCGATGCCGGGCCGCTCCGCGGCCGCCAGCAGCTCCCCGACGACGTATTCGCTGCTCGCTCCGTCGTCGGCGACGATCAAGGCTTCGGGCGGACCGGCCAATCCGTCGATGCCGCAGCGTCCGTAGATCTGCCGCTTCGCCTCGGTCGTCCACGTGCCGCCGCGGCCGACGATCTTATCGACCGCGCGTAGCGACTGCGTACCGAACGCAGCCGCAGCGATCGCCTGCGCGCCGCCAACGGCGTAGAGTTCGTCGACGCCGCAGAGGGCGCACGCAAAGAGCAATGCGGCATCGAAGCCGTCTGCGCCTGGCGGCGACAAGACCGCGATCCGCGCCACGCCGGCGATCTTCGCCGGCACCGCGCCCATGAGGATGGAACTCAATGCCCCCGAACGCGAAGCGTACACCGCGACCGATCTTAAGGGACGGCGCGCTACGGCGTAGCGCGATCCGTCTTCTTCGACATACGAGATATCGGGGAGGCGCTGACGCTGATGAAAACGCGTCAAACGTTCTCGTTCCAGATCGAGGGCGGCGGCGATCTCGCGCGGCACGAGCGGCCGCAAATTGTCGAGCATCGGAATCGCGACCCGCAGCGACGTGTCGAACGGCACGTCGTCGAAGCGGCGCGCGTACTCGAGCACGGCGGTGTCGCCGCGTGCCTCGACCGCTGCGAGAATACCGGCGACTTCGGCGCGCACCGCGTCGGGCACGCTCCACCCGGTGAAGACGACGCCCGTCAACGAACTCGGATCGCCGGCGGCGAGCACCTTCATCCGTAAGCGTCCAGCGTGCCTTCGCGCACTCCGTGCGGTGCGAAGATGCGTTCGAGCTCGCCGCGAACGCGAGCATCCCCGGCAATCGCGCGGGCGACGCGCTGCTGACGGCCGGCGACGTGCAGCACGACGGGAACCTCGCCCGGCCACTCGTCGATCAGGCGCGCGAGGCGATCGATCTGCTCGCGGTCGGTTACGTCGACGTGCCAGCCGCGGGAGCCCGGCCTCACCAGCGAGACGGGCGGCGGAACGAAGTTCGAGACTTCATTGGCAGCCACCGAGAGCTCGACGCGCGGTTCGTCTCCCGGCGCGGCGCCCGGGCGCTCGCGAAATCGCAGCCGGCCTTTCACGATCAGTACCGCGTCTTCTTCGAAGAGCGGGGCGTAGGTCGAGTACATTTTCGAAAAGAGCACGACGTCGGAGAAGCCCGTCGTATCGGCGAGCTGCGCCAGCAAAAGCTGCTGTCCCGATTTCGTCATCGTCCGGCGAACCGACGTTACCGTACCGGCGATCGTAACCGGCGCGTCGTCTTGCAGTTCAGTAAGCTCTTTCATCGGTACCGCGCCGCTGCGCCGCAACGCCGGTTCGATCTCGGCGAGCGGGTGCCCCGAGACAAAGATGCCGAGGGTTTCACGCTCCCACGTCAGCATCTCGCGGGTCGTCGGCGCGACGACGTTGGGTAGTTTGGGCGCCAGGACGGGCGCGTCGGCCGCGCCGGTGCCGAAGAGCGAGACTTGTCCCAGTTCCGCGTCGCGCGTCGTGCGCGCGGCGAGCTCGAGGGCTGTGTCCAGCGCCGCCAGCTTCTGCGAGCGGTTTCCACTGGTGGAATCGAGGGCGCCGCACTTGATCAGCGCCTCCAGGACGCGACGGTTGACGTGCCTCGCATCGACGCGC
Source organism: Candidatus Cybelea sp. (assembly GCA_036264815.1). GTDB lineage: Bacteria > Vulcanimicrobiota > Vulcanimicrobiia > Vulcanimicrobiales > Vulcanimicrobiaceae > Cybelea. The sequence continues at coordinate 6,069 of DATAQH010000379.1, read as the reverse complement.
GACGCAAGGTCGAAAAGATCGCCGAACCGGCCGTCGCGATCTCGGGCCTCGATGACCGCGCGCACGGCCGCTTCGCCGACGCCTTTGATCGCGGCCAAGCCAAAGCGTATCGAAGCACCGACGACGGCAAAGTCGACCAGCGATTCGTTGACGTCGGGCGGAAGCACTTCGATGCCGAGTTTCTTCGCTTCCTCGATGTACTCGACGAGCTTGTCGGTCTTGTCTTTTACAGAGGTCATCAGCGCCGCCAGATACTGCAGGGGATGATTGGCCTTCAGATAGGCGGTCTGCAGAGCAATCCACGCATACGCCGCGGCGTGCGACTTGTTGAAGCCGTAACCCGCGAAGGGCTCGACGAAGTGGAAGATTTTCTCCGCAAGCCCGCGATCGATCCCCGACGTTCGCATCGCGCCGGTTACGAACTTCTCTTGATAGAGCGGGATCTTCTCTTTTTGCTTTTTTCCGATAACCTTGCGCAGTTCGTCGGCTTCGCTCATCGAGAAGCCGGCAATCTCGCGCGCGAGCTGCATCGCCTGCTCCTGGTAGACGGCGGTGCCGTACGTTTCGGCCAGAATCGGCTCGAGCTTCGGGTGCAGGTAGTGCGGCTTCGCACGGCCGTGTTTGTTGGCGATGTACTGCGGAATCCAGTCCATCGGGCCGGGACGGTAGAGTGCGACGAGCGCAACGATATCTTCGAAACGCGACGGCTGAAGCTCGGCGCAGACGCGCTTCATCCCCTCCGACTCGAGCTGAAAGACGCCCATCGTCTCCCCGCGTCCGAGCATTTCGAAGGTCTTGGCGTCGTCGAGCGGGATCTTCGTGAGGTCGAACTCCGGCTCGACGGTGCGGCGGATTTCGCGCACCGCGTTCTCCATGACCGTAAGATTGCGAAGGCCCAGAAAATCCATCTTCAGGAGGCCGATGCGCTCGATCCAGTTCATGTCGTACTGCGTGTTGATGCCGCCGTCGCCGAAGCGCACCAGCGGCGTGTACTCGGTGAGCGGACCGGCCGAAATGACGACGCCGGCGGCGTGCGTCCCCGCGTTGCGCGCCAGACCCTCGATCTCTTTGGCCGTGTCGAGCAGCTTGCGTATCTGCGGCTGCATCGCGTAGATCGAGCGCAGCTCGGGGATCTGCTCGATCGCCTTGGAGATCGTCAAGCCCCCGGGGCCGGCCGGAATCAGCTTCGCGATGCGGTCGACATCGGGAAGCGGCACGGCGAGCGCCCGCCCCGCGTCTCGGACGGCCGCTCGCGCGGCCATCGTGCCGAAGGTCACGATCTGCGCGACGCGATCCTTGCCGTATTTTTCCGTGACGTACGCGATCACTTCGTCGCGCCGCTCGACGCAAAAATCCGTGTCGATATCGGGCATCGAGATTCGCTCGGGGTTGAGGAAGCGTTCGAAGAGAAGGTTGAAGCGCAGCGGATCGAGGTCGGTGATCTTGAGGCAGTACGCGACGAGCGAGCCAACCGCCGAGCCGCGGCCCGGCCCCACCGGAATCCCGCGGTCGCGCGCGTATTTGATAAAGTCCCAGACGATCAAGAAGTACGACGAGAAGCCCATCTTCGTGATCACGTCGAGCTCGTAGTCGAGCCGGGTGCGCAGGCTCGGGTCGTCTGCGACGCGCTCTTCGCCGTAACGTTCGCGCAGCCCGAGCTCGCAGAGCTCGCGCAGGTATTCGGCATCGCTTCGCGCCGCGTCGTCCGCCTCGCCCGGTACGGGGTACTGCGGCAGGTGAAAGATCTTCTCGGGAATACGGATGTCGACCCGATCGGCGATGCGCGCCGTATTCTCGCAGGCCTCGGGATAATCGCTCCACAGCTCGTACATCTCTGCGGCGCTCTTGAGATAGAACTGGTCTGAGTAGAACTTCATCCGGTTTGTATCGGAGACCGTCTTGCCGGTGCCGATGCAAAGCAGCACGTCGTGTGCCGACGCGTCCTTTTGCTCGAGGTAGTGCGAGTCGTTGGTCGCGACGATTGGAATCTCGAGGTCGCGCGCTAGGCGCACGAGGCCTTCGTTGATCGCGTCCTGCTCGGGCATCCCGTGGCGCATGACTTCGATGTAGAACCGGTCGCCGAAGATTTCGCGATACGTCTTGGCGTTCTGTCGCGCCGTCGCCTCGTCGCCACGCAGCATCGGAGCGGCGACGAGCCCCGACATGCAGCCGGATAGAACGATCAAGCCGTCGTTGTGGTGCGCGAGCAAATCGAGGTCGATGCGCGGCTTGTAGTAATAGCCTTCGAGGAAGCCTTTCGATACCAGGGCGACCAGATTGCGGTACCCGACCAGGTCGGCGGCCAGCAGCGTAACGTGCGCCTCTTCTCTGGCGCTGCGGTCGAGGCGCCCGCGCGGCGCGAGGTACGCCTCACACCCGAGAATCGGAGTAAGCCCCAGTTCGCGCGCGGTGTAGTAAAACTCCATCGCGCCGTACATTACGCCGTGATCGGTCAGGGCGACGGCAGTCGCTCCTTCTTCCGCGGCTCTCCGGCAGAGGCGGTCGATGCGGCAAGCGCCGTCAAGAAGCGAGTATTCCGAGTGGACGTGAAGGTGGACGAACCGGTTCAAGCGCGCTTTCCCACGAGGTTAAGATGTACCGTGTGCGCGGTGCGCGGCCCTGCGAAAAGACGCCCGCACGCGGACGGAGCTCTGCTTCGCGAGCGCGAAGCAGCGCGTCCGAAAGGAGCCAGCTTGACATGCAGCTCGAACCCTATCTCTTTTTTCATGGCCGTTGCGAGGAGGCACTGAACTTCTATAAAGAGTGCCTGCACGGTGAGATTTCCGGCCTCAATCGTTTCGCGGGATCGCCGATGGAATCGCAAGTCGACGCGAGTTACAAAGAAAAAATCATGCACGCGAAGTTCCAGGCCGACGGGGTGGCGTTCATGGCCTCGGACGGCCGGCCCGGCCCCGGACCCGACGGCCAGGACGACGTCGCGCTCTGCCTCTCGACCGGCGAGGAAGCCGAGGCCGAACGCGTTTTTAAAGCCTTAGCTGAGGGGGGCAAGGTCGACATGCCCCTGGAGAAAGCGTTTTGGGGCGGGAAGTTCGGAGCGCTTACCGACCGGTTCGGCGTGCAATGGATGGTCAGCGTAGACCAGGCGGAGGGATAACCCACCGCCTGGACCGCGATCTGCTCGAACTGCGCGAGGGAGCGCCGCGATGGGTGTCGCTCTCAATCGCCCGCAAGATCGAGCTGCTGATCGCGTGCCGGGCCTCGACCGCCGCGGTTGCGCAGCGCTGGGCGGAGCTCGCGGCCGTGGCAAAGGGTACCGTCGGCACCCCCCTCGCCGGCGAGGAAGCCATTACCGGGCCTTGGGCGGTGCTCCAGGCGCTGAGCGGCTTCATCGCCACCCTGCGCCGAATCGAACGGGAAGAGACGCCGAACCTGCACTCGCGACCGGTGGCGCGTGCCCGGCAGGCCCAAATCGCCGTCGAGGTCTTTCCGGCAGGGCTTCGCGACCGGCTGCTTCAGCCTGGCCTGCGCGCGGAAGTCTGGATGCAGCCGCACGTCACTGCGGAGAATCTTTGCAAAAGCATCGCCGGGTGGTATCGGTGCCCGAGAGAGCCGGTGGTCGTGGCGGTCCTCGGTGCAGGGAATATCAGCTCGATCGGGCTGCTGGACGTGCTCTATAAGCTGGTCGCCGAAGGCGCGGTCTGCATGCTAAAAGTGCACCCCTTGCTCGGCTATCTCGCGTCGCTTTTTGAAGCTGCGCTCGCACCCCTGGTTCGTGACGGATACCTTCGTTTCGCCTATGGCGGCGCCGCCGACGGGCGCTATCACTGCACGCATCCGCTAATCGACGCGATCCACGTTACCGGCAGCGAAGCGACCTACTCCGCGATCGCGGACGAGAACGCCGACGGCAAGCCGATCACGAGCGAGCTCGGCAACGTGAGCCCGGTAATCGTTTTTCCCGCGCAGTGGAGCGAGCGTGCGCTGCGTTTCCACGCCGAACAGCTCGCCACTGCAAAGCTGCACAACAACGGCTTCAACTGCATCGCGCTGCAGGTGCTCGTGCTGTCGGCGCGCTGGCAGCAACGAGAAGCATTCATCGGCGAGCTGCGCCGCACGTTCGCCGCCGCGGCGGACCGCGTTTCCTATTACCCCGGTTCGCGCGAGCGTTGTTCTGCACTCGCCGCCGGACGGGCCGGGGCCGAAACGTTCGGTGGGGCCGGAGAGGACCGGGTTGCGCGCGCGATCGTCGCAACGGATCCAGACGACGAGCGAGAGCCGCTCTTTTCGAGCGAAGCCTTCGGTCCGCTCCTCGCGATCGTCTCGCTCGATGCAGACGACCCCGAGAGCTACCTTCGCGCGGCCGTAGACTTTTGCAATCGACGTCTGCGCGGGGATCTGGCGGCCACGCTGATCGTCGACCCGCGAACGCAGCGAAAGAGTCGCTCGGCGATCGACGACGCACTAGCCGCGCTGCGGTATGGCTGCCTCGGGGTCAACATTTGGAGCGGCATCGGTTTTGCGTTGCCTGCGATTCCCTGGGGCGCCTACCGTACCGAAAGCGGCGCGGCGAGCCCAAGCGGCCGGGGTGTCGTTCATAACTCGCTGCTGCTGGGCGATACCCAAAAGGCCGTGCTGCGCGCGCCCTTCCTTCCGGCGATCGCCGCGCTGCGGCCGCCGTGGTTTATCGCCCATCGCAATCAGGCGCGTATCGGAGCAGAGCTCTGCGCGCTCGAAACGAAGCCGTCGCCGTTGCGGCTTGCGAGGATCGCCTGGCTAACGCTGACCGGCTAGCGCTCCGCCGTACTGAACGGAAAGCTCCCAGCGATAGCCGTCGGGGTCGTGAAACCAGAGGCCCATGTGCGGCGATCCGGGCGTCTCCGGCCCAATCTCGTCGCCCGGATCTTCGACGGCGACCTGATGCTCTTTGAGGAGCTCGAGCGCTCCGCGCAGACGCGCCATGCTTGGCAAATGGAACGACATATGGCCGATCGTCCCCGGATGCGGCACGCCCTCGTGCAGGACGATGGTAATGTGTTCGTTCGATAGGCCGACATAATCGTCGTTTTCGAAGATCGTTTCGAGATCGAATAATCGCCGCCACCAACGCGCGCTCGCTTTTGGGTCGCGCACCGCGAGTCCGAAATGTCCGACCGCGCCCAGCTCGATCGTCATATCGCGCGCGCCGTCTGCAGCATCTCTAGAACTCGCTGGCCGGGTAGCGCGTAGACGGTCGCACCGTTGCGCCCGATCATCGTCTTGGCTTCGAAAAGCGCATCGTAGATCGAGGCCTGCGTCGCTTCTGCGGTCGCCGTGTAGAGCGAATCGAGCGCGTCGTCGTCCTCGAGAATCGGCTGTTTGGGCGCCTCCACCGTGAAGTTTGCAACCCGCTCGAAGACGTGCGAGGTCGAGAACGCGATAATTAGATCGCCGCTGCCCGTCGACGACGTCAATCCCGTCCTCGCCATCCCCATCGCCGCGCGCAGCGTCAACGCGCGCAGCTGGCGGCTATCCAGCGGAGCGTCGGTCGCAATAACGATTACGATGCTTCCTTCGGCAAGTCGCCCGCGCAGCGCGGTCCGTTTGGGATAGATCGGACGATACTCGTTCTCCAGACGTTCTCCGACGGGTACGCCGACGATGTTGAGCTGACGCCGGCGGCTCCCGGTGTTGTCGTTGACCAGCACGCCGACACGATATCCGCCCTCGGCCGCCGGCAACACGCGCGATGCGGAGCCGATTCCCGCACGGAAGCCGAACGCGTTCATTCCGGTGCCGGCGCCGACGCTGCCTCGCGAGAACTGTCCCGGCGCCGCGGAGTTGAGCAGCGCAACGACATCGGATGGCGTGACCGCTCGCGCCTGTATGTCGTTGAGCAGTCCGTCATCGCATTCCGCAACCACCGGCAGAGGAACGTCGTCCCCGCGACCGACCGCCGGGTGATGCTGGATTACCCAGCTGACGACGCCATCGGCCGCGCGCCCGACGTCCAGCGTATCGGTCAAGACGACCGGCTCCTCGAGATAGCCCGACTCGTCGATCCAATGCGTGCCCGTCATCTCGCCGTTGCCGTTGAAAGCGAAGAATGCAGCCGACACCTTGCGGTCCCAG